>NZ_BBWM01000008.1:0-93882 GCF_001463805.1 Aureimonas sp. D3
GGAGAAGCACGCTGTCATCGGCGACGTGCGCGGGCTCGGCCTGTTCCAGGGCGCGGAGCTGGTGAAGGATCGCGCGACCAAGGAGCCGGTGGACGAGAAGAGCGTGGCGCGCGTCATCGCGGAAGCGGGCGCGCGAGGCGTGATGATCGGCGCGTCGAACCGCTCGATCCCGGGCCTCAACAACACGCTCTGCCTCGCCCCGGCGCTGGTGGTCAGCGCCGCCGAGATCGACGCCATCACCGCCGCCATCGACGGCGCGCTCACAGTCGTGTTCGGCTGACGCTTCGAAAGGGCCGGCGAGCGGGAGCCCTTCCCCTCGCCGGCTCTGTCATCGGGCCGTCAGGCGGCCGGGCTAAGTCAGGGGACTCTGTCCCGGATGTCTCGTGGCCTGCCGATGCTGTTTCCCGAACTGAGCTATGCCCGCCCGCATGACCGCCTCGCTCGGCGTCTGGTGATCCGCTCCATGGAACAGGCGGCCGGGCGGCGGAAGCTGGCGCGGCTCTACGCGCTCTGGCGCGAGAGCGCCCGGCGCGAACCAGCCTCGCGCTTTCAGGCCATGCTGGCCCTCATGCGCATCCGCCTCGACATATCCGGGACCTGGCCGCCGGCCATCGCGCCTGGCGAGCCGCTCGTGATCCTCGCCAACCATCCCTTCGGCATCGGGGACGGCGCGGCGCTTCTGGCGCTGGCCGAACGGCTCGGCCGCCCGTTCCGCATTCTCGTCAGCAACGATCTCATGCGCATCGAGGAACTGGCCGAGTTCGGCCTTCCCATCTCCTTCGAGGAGACGCGGGAGGCGCAGGCGCTGAACCTCCAGACCCGGCGCGAGGCCATGCGCCTGCTCGGGCAAGGCGTCACCATCATCATCTTCCCGGCCGGCGGCGTCGCCACCGCGCCCAAGACCTTCGGTCGCGCCGAAGATCTGCCGTGGAAACCCTTCGCCGCCCGGCTGGTGCGCATGGGCCGGGCCACCGTCCTGCCGGTTCATGTGGAAGGGCAGAACGGCCCTCTTTTCCACTTCGTCAGCCCGTTCTCGCAGACGCTGCGCTATGGCCTCCTGATCGGCGCGTTCCGCCGCCTTTATGGACGCGGCATCACCATGCGCGTCGGCGCGCCGATCCGCTTCGAGGCTGCGCCCGAGGGGCGCGAACTGACCGAGGCGCTGCGCCGCTCTGTCTTCCAGCTCCAGCCGGCCGAGCCGAGCCGCCCGGCGGGTTTTCGCCGGGCGCTCGCCCTCGCGCTCAAGCGGCGCGCGGCCAAACCTCAAGCCGCGCCGTAGCCGACCACGCCCTTGATCTCCAGAAACTCCTCCAGCCCGAAATCGGCATATTCGCGCCCGTTGCCGGACTGTTTGTAGCCGCCGAAGGGCGCGCCGGGATCCCAGGCGGGATAGTTCAGATAGACGCTGCCGGCCCGCATCCGCGAGGCGACGCGGCGCGCCCGCGCCGGATCGCCCGACTGGATATAGGCGGCGAGCCCATAGACCGTGTCGTTGGCGAGGCGGATCGCATCCTCCTCGCTCTCATAGGAGAGGATCGACAGGACCGGGCCGAAGATTTCCTCCCGCGCGATCGTCATGTCGGGCGTGACATGCGCAAAGACCGTGGGCTGGACGAAATAGCCCCGGTTCATGCCATCCGGCCGCCCGAGCCCGCCCGCGACGAGGCTGGCTCCCTCCGCGATACCGGTCTCGATCAGGCGCTGGATCTTGTCATATTGCATCTGGCTGACGACCGGACCGAGATGCACCCCGTCCGCATCCGCTTGGCCGGTCTTGAAGGCGGAGGCTGCGCGCGCGGCGATCTCGGCCGCTTCGTCATGCCGATCGGCGGGCACGAACATGCGCGTCGGCGCATTGCAGCTCTGGCCCGAGTTTCCGAAGCAACCCTGCACGCCCCTGGTCACCGCCGCTTCCAGGTCGACATCGGGCAGAAGGATATTGGCGGACTTGCCGCCGAGCTCCTGATGCACGCGCTTGATCGTGTCGGCCGCGCCTTTGGCAACGAGAATGCCGGCGCGGGTCGAGCCGGTGAAGGACACCATGTCGATGCCCGGATGGCGCGAGATCGCCTCGCCGACGCCAGGTCCGTCTCCATTGACGAGATTGAAGACGCCCGCCGGCACACCGGCCTCGTCCATCATCTCGGCGAAGAGAATGGCACTCAGCGGCGCGATCTCGGAGGGTTTCAGGACCATGGTGCAACCTGTGGCGAGCGCCGGGGCGACCTTGGCCATGATCTGGTTCATCGGCCAGTTCCAGGGCGTGATCATGCCGACCACGCCGATCGGCTCCTTGAACACCATGGTCGTGCCGCGCGGTTCCTCGAAGCGGAACGTCTCCAGCGTCTCGATCGCCTTTTTGAGATGGCGCAGGCCGATGCCGGCCTGCCATTCGCGCGCGAAGGGCAGTGGCGCGCCCATCTCGCGGCTGATCACCGCGCCGAGTTCGTCCAGCCGCCGCTCGTAGATCGTCTGAAGCCGGCGCAGGAGTGCCAGCCTCTCCTCCCGGCTGGTGAGCGAGAAGCTTTCGAAGGCGCGCCGCGCGGCTGCTACCGCCTTGTCCACGTCCTCGGCCGAGCCGATCGCGATCTCGCCGCAAGGCTCCTCCGTCGAGGGATCGATGACGGCGAGGCGCTTCAGCTCAGCCGGGTCCACCCAGGCGCCGTCGATATAGAATTGCAAGGCGTGACTCACGGGCATTCTCCTGCCGATGCGATAGGGTCTGAAACAGAGGTCAGGCGGATGGACGCTGGCGCAGGAAGGCCAGTATGGTGCCGGCGTCCGAGACCTTGACGCCGACGCCCTCGGGCTCGTCGCGCACCCCCGGCTCGAGGAACATCTTCACGATCGCACCATCTTCCACGAGCATGGAATAGCGCCAACTGCGAAGGCCCATGCCGGTCTGTGTGCGCTGAACGAGAAGGCCCATGCGGCGCGTGAAATCGCCATTGCCATCGGGCAGCATGAAGACCTTCTCCACGCCGCTGGCCTTGGCCCACTGAAAGAGCACGAAAGCGTCGTTCACCGACAGGCAGACGACCTGATCGACGCCGAGCGCGCGAAACTCGTCATAATGCGCTTCAAAGCCCGGCAGATGGGTCTCCGAGCAAGCGGGCGTGAAGGCGCCGGGCACGGCAAACAGCACGATGCGCTTGCCCGAAAAGACATCGGCGCTCGTCAGCGACTTCCACTCGAACGGGTTCGGTCCGCCCAGCGCGTCGTTGCGCACGCGCGTGCGGAAGGTCACATCGGGAACACGGTCGGGCTGCATCGCCTCTCCCCTCGACTCGGAAGCGGTCAGTGCCCCCGAAGCGGATTCTGGGCCGGCGGACCGGGCGAGGCAAGGCTTGGCCGTGTTTCCCATCCCACGAAAAAGGCCCGCCGCGCGGCGGCGGCGAGCCTCGTTCCGTCAGCGTGTCCGGCGCAAGGATCAGGCGCGAAGGCGCCGCTCCGTCGCCACGCCCTGCATCACACCGCGAATCTCCGCAAGACCGCGCAGACGGCCGATAAGGGAATAGCCGGGGTTGATGCGTTCCTTGTCGAGATCGTCGGCCATGAGATGACCATGGTCGGGTCGCAACGGAATCTGCCAGTCGGCCCGCCCCTCGGCCACGCGCCGCGCCTGCTCGTCCAGAAGCGCGATGATGACGGCCGGCATGTCGCTGGAGCCGCCGAGATGGTCGGCCTCATGGAAGGAGCCGTCCGGCTCGCGCGTGACATTGCGCAGATGCGCGAAATGGATGCGCGACCCGAACTCGCGCACCATGGCCGGCAGGTCGTTTTCCTCGCGCGTGCCATAGGAGCCGACGCAGAAGGTCAGCCCGTTCGCCTCATGGTCGGCGGCCGCGAGGATGCGGCGGGCATCGTTCGTGGTGGAGACGATGCGCGGCAGGCCGAAGAGCGAGAAGGCCGGGTCGTCCGGATGGATGCAGAGGCGCAGCCCGAATTCGGCCGCCACCGGCGTGATCTCGCGCAGGAAATGCGCAAGATGCTCGTGCAGATCGTCGGCCGTCAGGCCGTCATAGTCGGCCAGCGCCTTGAGGAGCAGCGCGCGGTCATACTGACGCTCGCTCGCGGGCAGGCCGGCGATCAGATTGCGCTCGATGCGCGCCGCGCGTTCCTCGGTCATGTCGGCCATGCGCGCCTCAGCCTCGCGCACGCGCTCGGGGGCGTAGTCGCCTTCCGCGCCCGGCCGCTTCAGGATGAAGACGTCATAGGCCGCGAAATCCACCGCGTCGAAGCGCAGCGCTAGCGCGCCGTTCGGCATGGGGTGTTTCAGCTCGGTGCGTGTCCAGTCGAGAACGGGCATGAAATTGTAGCAGACGGTAGAGACGCCGGCCCGCGCCACGGCCCGCAGCGAATCCTTGTACCAGCCGATATAGCGGTCGCGCTCGGGCGCGCCGATCTTGATCGAATTGTGGACGGGGATGCTTTCCACCACCGACCATTCCAGCCCGGCCGCCTCGATCGTCGCCTTATGCTTCAAGAGCGCGTCTTCGGGCCAGGGCGAGCCGTCATAGATGCCGTGCAGCGCCGAGACGATGCCCATCGCGCCGGCCTGCGCGATATGGGCGAGCGGCACGGGGTCCGACGGACCGTACCAGCGAAAACATTCCTTCATCATCGGCAACATGATCGAGCCCTCTCTTGACGCGCTATTTGTTGGACCAGATCATGCGCCCTGACAAGAGGTTGTCGTTTCGAAGCGAAGTGGACGTCCCTTTTTGCCATTGTGGACCAACAAGAGAACACCATGATCGATTCCAAATCCGAGACCAGCCCTTCGGAGGGTGAGCCGCGCCTCTCGGCGGTGGATCGGCTGGTGGAGGATTTGCGCGAGATGTTCGCGCGGCGCGGCCTGCGGGTCGGCGATGCGCTGCCGACCGAACGGGAACTCGGCGAGATGTTCGGGGCGTCGCGCAATACGGTGCGCGAAGCCCTGGTGGTGCTGCGCGCCTATGGTCTGGTGGAAACGCGGCCCAAGGTCGGCGCGGTTCTGGCCGGCGGCCATGGCGAGGCGCTGCGCCGGCTCTTCTCCTTCCATGACGGGATTTCGCCGGGCGAGTTCCGCGACGTGCAGGGCTTTCGCCGGCTGATCGAAATCGGGATCGGTGAGGAGATTCTGAAGCGCGCCGAGCCTGCGGATTTCGACGCGCTGGATCGCGTCAACGACCGGATTCTGAAGGCAGAGACCAGCACGGCGCGGGCGCAGGCGGACTATGCCTTTCACGAGGCGCTGATCGCGCTGGGGGCCAACCGTACGACGCTTGCCACCTTCCGCTTCCTGCGCCCTGTGATCGAAGACCTGATGCGGGTCGGCAAGGACGCGCGCCCGGTTCAGGCCAACACGCACGAGACCCATCGGGAGATCGTGGCGGCGCTGCGGGCCGGCGACCGCCTCGCCTATGCCTATCTCATGAGCCGCCATCTGGACTACGGGCTGCGCTTCGTGCCGGGGCCGCAAGAGACCGATTAGGCTCGGGCAGACCTCGCCTCGCGCGCGGGGCCGCCCGGCGCCAGAAGCCGTGCGACGCGCGAGCGGGCTGGCACTTCGATGAAGCGCCAGACCAGCGTTCCCAGAACGATGGACGTGAGGATCGAGGAGGCGAGAACGCCCCACTGGAACGGCGCGCTGGCGTGCGCGGCCGCCTCGCTCCAAAACAGGCGAGCCCCATACCAGACGAGCGGATAACCCAGCAGCATGACCAAGGCATGGGTCATATAAAGACTATAGGAAATCGAGCCGAGAAAGCGCGCCGGCGCGGAGCTGAGAGGGCCTTGCAGCACAGGGGCGTTGAGAACGGCGAGCGTCAGAAGCGGGATCAGGAAGACCACCACAGGCGCAAGATCAGGAACGTTCAGAAGGGCGAGAACGAGGCCAGCCAGCATCAAGGCCAACGCGGGATGGGCGAACCGTTCCCCAAAGGTTTGATGGAGGGGATAGAGCGCCATGCCCGCTAGAAACAGCGGCAGAACGCGCGCCAGGACCACCAGACCATTGGTCGGATAGCGATCCGGCGGCAGGTCGGCCCAATAGAGCGCGAACACGCCGCCGACGCAGAGCGCCACGAGGATCGTGAGCCACATCGCTTTCCTGCGCAGGACTGGCCCGACCAGAAACGGAAACAGCACATAGGCGTGCCATTCCGCCGAGATCGACCAGGAGGGGAAGTTCCAGCTTCGGTGATCGATCCAGGGCGAATGCAGCATCAGAAGCGAGGCGAGACCCGACTGCCAGGAAAACCGTCCCGCCTCGTCCATGACCTCGGGCGTGCCATAGAGCCGCGGGACGAAGACGATCGCCAGCACCAGCATGGCGGCGAGGTGGACGGGATAAAGCCGGGCGATGCGGGCGACGAAGAAGGCCCGGTACTCCGCCCACGTCACCTTCCGGGCGAAGGTAGAGCCATAGACATAGGCCATGACGAAGCCACTCATCACGAAGAACACGTCGACGGCGAACCAGCCCTCCCCCACGATCGGCAAGGCGCGGGTCAAAGGGCCGGATATGACCCCGAGCGGTTCCCGGAGATGATAGACGACGACGAACAGCGCCAGGATGCCTCGCAGACCATCCAGTTCCTCCAGCCGCCGGCGCGGCGGATGGGCAAGCACTGGAGGGCGGATGGGCAAGGCCGAACTCGTCTCTGCCATGGCTTTCCTTTTCGCGCGCGATGCAAGCGCTCAGACGTCGGGACGCAGCGCGCTAGCCCCCTCCGAGACTGGACGGGGCGTTGTTTCACCCACTCAACAGACAGAAGCGGGTGCAAGGGTCAAGCCGGGGGGCGACGTGCACGACCCCGCCGCCTCTGCGCCACAAACTTGCTTTGATGCCTAACGCTCCTATTAAACATGTCAGACGGTCGCGCCACACGGAAAGGCTCGACAGGACACTCGACAGGACAATGGCACGATGAGCGTCCTTGATGGCGACGCGCGCGACAGGCGCCGCCTCGACACCAATCCCGGCGAAACCGAAGATGCCGAGCGCGTTCAGCTCGCGCTCGCGGCGGGTGCCATCATCGGCACATGGTTCTGGGATCTGCCGAGCGATCGCTTCACGATCGACGAGCAGTTCGCACAGGCCTTCGGCATAGACCCTTCGCGCGGACGTCAGGGCCTCAGCCTCCAGCAGGTCATCGAGACCGTTCATCCCGAGGACAAGCCGGGCCTGATCGTCGCGATCGAGGATGTGATCGCGCGCGGTGGGGCCTTTGCGCATCAATATCGCGTGCGCCGCATGGACGGCCGCTACTACTGGATCGAGGCGAACGGCCGGGTGGACCGGGCGCCCGACGGAACGCCGCTGCGCTTTCCCGGCGTGCTCCTCGACATCGAAGGACGCCGCGCGCTGGAGGCCGAGCGCGATCGCGCCACCGCGCTGCTGCGCAGCTTCATCGAAGCGGTGCCCGGCGTCGTCTATGCCAAGGATCGGGACGGCCGCATCCTGATGGCCAATCGCGGCACGACCGAACTGATCGGCAAAGCGCCGGACGCCTATCTCGGCCGCAACGAGTTCGAATATTTCGACGATCAGGCGATGGCCGCGCGCCTGCGCGCCACCGACCAGGGCGTGATGGAGCGGGGCGAGCGCGAGGAAACCGAAGAAGAGATCCGCCGGCCGGACGGGACGCCCAGTGTCTGGCTCTCCACCAAGGCCCCCCTGCGCGACGAGATGGGCGCGGTTGTCGGCCTCGTCAGCACGGCCCTCGACATCACCGAGCGCAAGGCGGTGGAACGCCAGAACCAGGCGCTGAACGAGCTTCTCGAAACCCGCATGGCCGATGCCATCGCCGAGCGCGAACGGGCCGAGGATGCTTTGCGCCAGTCCCACAAGATGGAGGCAGTCGGTCAGCTCACAGGCGGGCTCGCCCACGATTTCAACAATCTCCTGGCCGGCATCACGGGCTCGCTGGAAATGCTTCAGACGCGTGTGGCGCAAGGGCGACTGAACGATCTGGAGCGCTACATCACGGGCGCGCAAGGGGCGGCCAAGCGCGCCGCCGCGTTGACGCATCGCCTGCTCGCCTTCTCCCGGCGCCAGACGCTCGACCCCAAGCCGACCGACGTTAACCGTCTGGTCAGCGACATGGAAGAGTTGATCCGCCGCACGGTAGGTCCCCATATCCGCGTGGCCACCGAGGCGCAGGCCGATCTTTGGCCGACCTTCGTGGATTCCAACCAGCTCGAAAACGCCCTCCTGAACCTGTGCATCAACGCGCGGGATGCCATGCCCGATGGCGGGCAGATCACGATCGAGACCGACAATTGCCATATGGACGAGCGGGCCGCGCGCGAGCGCGATCTGGAGCCCGGCGAATATGTCTCGCTCTGCGTGTCCGACACCGGCACGGGCATGACGGCCGACGTGATCGAGCGGGCCTTCGATCCGTTCTTCACCACCAAGCCGATCGGCGTCGGCACGGGGCTCGGCCTGTCGATGATCTACGGGTTCGCGCGTCAATCCGGCGGGCAGGTGCGGATCGATTCGGTGCCGGGCCAAGGGACGCGCGTCTGCATCCATCTGCCGCGTCACGATGCCGACACCGCGCAGCCTGAAGCCAATGTCCAACTCGAGGCCACCGGCCGGGCGGAAGCCGGCACGACGGTTCTCGTGATCGACGACGAGCCCATCGTGCGGATGCTGGTGGTCGATGTCCTGGAAGACCTCGGGTACACCACGATCGAAGCGGGCGACGGGCCGCAGGGCATGAAGGTGATCGCGTCCGACGCGCGCATCGACCTTCTGATCACCGATGTCGGCCTGCCCAACGGCATGAACGGTCGGCAGGTGGCGGACGCCGCCAGAGCGCTGCGCCCCCAGCTCAAGGTTCTCTTCGTCACCGGCTATGCCGAAAGCGCGGTTCTGAGCCACGGCCACCTCGAGCCGGGGATGCAGGTCGTCACCAAGCCCTTCGACATCGCCGTTCTGACGAACCGGATCGAACGCATGATCGCGGACAGCTGACGGAGCGGGTCTCCCCTCGCCCGCTCCGCAAACGCGATGCTTTGCGACAAGCCGGACGCGGGGAACTCTTTCCCCTCGTTCGGCGATTTACCGGCAGGATATCTGGACCAGCCGGATGAGGTCATGACGCTGCCTGCCACGCCCCCGCTTTCCGATCCCTCGCTTCCCGAAACGGAGCGTGCGGATCCCCGCTTTCACGATCTCGAAACGCGCCCGACATCGGCGCTCTTGGACGTCTTGCTGGGTGGCCACGCGAAAGCTCTCGCTTCGGTCGCGGACGCGCTACCCGACATCGAGCGGGCCGCCGATGCCGTCGCCGCGCGGCTTGGCCGAGACCGCGAGTCCCGCCTCGTCTATTGCGGCGCGGGCACGTCCGGCCGTCTGGCCTTGCAGGACGGCGTGGAGCTTGGCCCGACCTTCGATTGGCCGCCGGAGCGCGCGGTGTTTCTTCTGGCGGGCGGCGTCACCAGCCTTGCGCTGGCGCGCGAAGGCGCGGAGGACGACGAAGCGTCCGCTGCCGCGATGATCGCGGAGGCCGGGCTTTGCGGGCGCGACGTGGTGATCGGCGTTGCCGCCAGCGGGCGCACGCCCTTCACCCTGGCCTGTATCGCCAAGGCGCGCGAGCGCGGTGCCCTGACCATCGCCTTCGCCAACGAGCCGAGCGGCCCGCTCCTGCGGGCGGCCGAGATCGGTATTCTCCTGCGCACAGGGCCGGAGGTGCTGGCCGGCTCCACCCGCATGGCGGCCGGCACGGCGCAGAAGATCGCGCTCAATCTCCTGTCGACGGCGGTGATGATCCGGCTCGGCAAAGTGTTTCGCGGCCGAATGGTGGAGATGCGCCCGACCAACGACAAGCTGCGGGCGCGGGCCGAGCGCATGGTGGCCGATGTCGCGGGCTGCGGCCTCGATCGCGCGCGCGAAGCGCTGGACGCCACGGGCGGGCGCATTCGCGAGGCGATCCTGCGGGCCGAGGCCGACAATGTGCAGGAATAGCTCTATCAAACCGCCGAGGTCGCGAGGGGCGGCACGGTTCGCCCGCCCCGCCCCTAGCGACTCAATCATCCGATCGGTTGGAAGGGAGAGGCCAAGCGGCGGCTGTCAGGGCCTGCCCCATCGACAGGCGTCAATCCGGCATGAGGCGACGCATCAGCGCCTGCATTCGGGAGCGCCGCTTCCACTGCCCTTCGAGCGCGCGGCGTCGGCGGTCGATATCCTCCACGATCAGAGGCACCTCGCCATTGGCGGCGCGGTCCAGAGCGACGACCATGGTTCCGAGTTCCATGCGACCAGTCCACAGCGCGTTCAGGATGGCGTGGTCGGGCACGGCGCAACTGTCCACGAAGCGGATGGCGGGGTCCGCGATCATCGCTTCCGTTGCGAGCGCCGCCACGAGCGCGCCGGGGCGCAGGGAAGCCAATCGCTCGTCATAGGCGGTCTTCCAGGCAACGCCCGCCCCGTTCGACAGGAGAACCACGAAGCTCGCCACGACTTCGCCGCCCTGCCGCAGCGCGTAGATGCGCGCATCGCCTTGCGCCGACAGACTGCTCATCGCCTCGCGCGCGAAGGCCGCGCGGTGCCGATCCTGCAACAGGGCGCTGCCGGCGCGGCCCTTCCAGCCGGCCGCTTCCAGATAAAGGAAGTCTTCGAAGGCATTGCGCAGGTCGCCATCGCTTCGCGCGACTTCGAACTGCACGCTCCCCGCCTGTTCCAGAAGGCGCAGGCGGCGGCGATGATCGCGAAACCGCTTGCCGCCGAGCGCGAGGCGCAGGGCACCCGTGGCATCGCCCGTCGACGCGTCGAGACAGGCGCGGTGGGTTCGGTCCGCCCAGCCGACCGAAAGCCCGCGTTGACGGGCCGCATGCATCAGAACCGCCGTCAGCGGCCCGTCGAGCGGCAGGTCCGGCAGGACGAGAATGGGCGGAAGACCCCGCACGCTCGTCTGCAGCGCGTCGAACAGGCTGGCGGCGGTCGCGGCCGGATCGTCGGTATCCAGCGGCAGGGTGCCGAGCCGGCCGAAGGGATGCGTCCAGGCGCGCACAGCCTTGCGACGGGCGAGAGGTGCCGTCACCTCGACCGAGAAAGGCATGAAGAAGCGCAGACGGCTCCGCCCTTCCGCCTCGTCCCGCGCCACCAGAAGGCGAACGGACTTGTCCTCCAGCCGGGGCATGGCCGGGATCAGGAAGCGCGGATCGAAAAACACATTGGGCTCGATCGCGCGGCGGCTCAGATGCTGCAGCTCGTCCAGCAGGGAAAAGGCGGCATGGGGTTCGTAGATGGAAATCCAACGAGAGCCATCAAGACGAACGGGATCGCCCTCCGCCGGCCTCGTGCGCGAGAACCAGTTCGGCCGTTTCAGGCTCCGTGTCGCAAGTTCCGCTCCGGAGGCGAAGGACGATGATGTTTCCAAGTCGCGTCAACCCAACCTGGGCAGGAAGCGTTCGCCCTAGCGCACGTCGCCTCTGCCGAAAGGGAATGTTGCGTCCCAGCCTAAGCCGCCAATATTAAAGTGACCTTTATCAAATCCCGTTTGCAACAAAACGCAATAGATAGCGAGCCAAACAAACTCTAACCGGAGAAGCCGCCGCCTTCCAGGAACGCCTGTTCTTCCGATGTCGTCGCACGACCCAGAATGGTATTACGATGCGGGAAACGTCCAAAGCGCGCAACGATGTCCCGATGCTCCTCGGCATAGGGCACGTTCTCTTCCCCAATTTCCCCCATCCAGCGCACGCAGGCCTCCTGATCCTCCAGATTCTCCGAATGCATGAGCGGCAAGGCGAAGAACTGATTCACATCCTCGCCCACATGATAGTGATCGCCCCGCGCGAGCGCGGCCTTGGCCAGTTGCAGGGCCTTGGCATCCGTCTCGAAGGCGCGCGGCGTGCCGCGAAACATGTTGCGCGGGAATTGATCCAAGATCAGAACGAGGGCGAGCGCGCCGTTCGGCTCCTCGGCCCAGCCGTCCAGCTCACCCGCGGCGGCGCGCTCATAGACATCGCCGAAGCGCTGGGCGATCGTCGCGTCCAGCTCGTCGTCGCGCGCGAACCAGCGCTCGGAGCCGAGGTCGCGCCAGAAATCGACGATGGTCTGCGGGTCGATCGAATAATCGCTCATCAAGATCGCTTCGGAGGTTGAGGGGAAGATGCCGTCGTCATGCTTAGATAGGAACGCTGCCTCGCCGAACAACGAGGGAATGGCCGAGGAGATGCTCGATCTTCGCGGCCTCAAATGCCCCCTGCCCGTCTTGCGCAGCCGCAAGGCGCTGGCCGCGCTACGGCCCGGCGCGACGCTCATCGTCTTGGCCGACGATCCGCTGGCCCCGCTCGATCTGGCGCATCTTTGCCGGAGCGAAGATCATGAAGGCGCGCCGCCAGAGGCCCTTGCAGGCGGCGGCTGGCGCTTTCATATCCGCAAGAGTGCCACGCCCGCCTAGCGGTAGGAGCCCGGCCCGAGAGACAGCGGGTTGTCCAGAAGCGCGGCGCGGTCCGGCGCGTCGATGCGCGGCGCACCCGAGAAGGCGGCGAAGAGATCGCGCACCAGCCGCTCGTCCAGCCCATCCCCGATCAGGACGAGGCGCGAGCGCGGCGGCTCGCCGTCCGGCCAAGCGGGCAGACGCACGGGCGGATGAAGATAGGTCCGCACGCCATGCAGCACGAGCGGGCGCGCTTCGTCCTCGCGCAGGCGAACCACCGCCTTCATGCGCAGGAGCTTGTCGCCCTGGCGCATGAAGAGAAGGTCGAGAAAGGCTTCGAGATCGGAGGAGGCGATCGGCGCGTCATGCGTCAGCGAGAAGGAGGCGACGCCGCCATGGGCATGGGGCCGGGCGTGGCTCGGATGATCGCAAGACCCGCCATGCGCGTGGCCACATTCTTGATCATGATGATGGTCGCCGTGATGATGATCGTGCTCGCCCTCGCCCATCCAGCGCGCCAGATCGGCCTTGCGCGTCTCGGGGTCGATCAAGCCACACCCGAAGGCTTCCCCCACGCTCGAAAGAGCCGCGTCGCGGATCGGCGCGCGCGGGTTCAGCGCCCGAAGCTCCGCCTCAAGGCCTGCCCAGTCGGGCACCAGATCGGTCTTGCTGACGAGAAGACGATCGGCGCAGGCGACTTGGCGGCGCGCTTCCACGCGCTCGGCCAGAGAGGCCCGCCCGGTCACGGCGTCCACCATCGTCACCACGCCGTCCAGCGCGAAATGCTGGAGCAGAACGGGGTGGGCCATGAGCATGGCGAGGATCGGCGTCGGGTCGGCGAGCCCCGTCGTCTCGATGACGATGCGGCGGAAGGGGGCAAGGCGTCCCGTCTGAACCCTGTCCACCAGCTCGGCCAGCGTGTCCACCAGATCGCCGCGCACGGTGCAGCAGATGCAGCCATCGGCCAGTTCGATCACGCCGTCGCGCGCTGTCTCGACCAGAAGATGGTCGATGCCGACTTCGCCGAACTCGTTGACGATCACGGCCGTATCGCGCGCTTCCGGCGCGCGCAGCAGGCGGTTCAGAAAGCTGGTCTTGCCCGCGCCCAGAAAGCCCGTCAGCACCGTGACGGGAACGGGGGCCGAGGGTGAGAAGGCGCTCATCGGGTGCGCTCCGCCGTCACGCGATCTCCGAGGATGTCGGCGCCCGGCCGTGCCTCTGCGCGGCGCGCGTCGAGCGCACGCGTTTCGTCGGTTCCCGCGGCTTCGCTCGCCTGCGTCGGGCGCGGCGTCGGAATCGGGATGCCATAGGCCGCGATCATCGAGATGCCGGCGTCAAAGCCACGCCCCGCCGCTGCGCCGCCGAGCGCGACCGGCACGGTGGCCGGCGGCCGTGTCATCTCGGTCATATAGGGCGAGCCGAAGGTCTCGGTCCGCGTTTCCTCGCTTTCGCGCTCGTTGGCGCGCTGCGTGCGACCGGCGGCCGAGCAGACGGCGGCGCTGATGTCGGCCGGCGGACCCTCGGAATGCGGCAGATCCTCCACCGTCTCGCGGATGGAGCGCGGATTGGTGTTGAAGCCGTTCTCGATCACCTCGGCGGCGAGCCGCTCGCGCACGATCGGGCCTTCCGCGCCCACGACGACGGCGACGATGGTGCGGTTGTCGCGCGTGGCGGAGGCGACGAGATTGAAGCCGGACGCGCAGATGTAGCCGGTCTTCATGCCGTCCGCGCCCTTGTAGCGCCCCAGAAGCCCGTTGCCGTTCTTGATCAGAGCCTGGCCGGACGAAATGGCTTCGGTCGAGAAATAGTCCGTGAAGGCGGGAAACTGCCGGCGGATCGCAACGCCCAGAATGCCGAGATCCTTGGCGCTGGAATATTGACCGTCGCCCGGCAGGCCGTTCGGGTTGATGAAATGCGTGTCCTGCATCCCAAGGTCGGCGGCGGCGCGGTTCATTGCGCCCACGAACACTTCGGCCGAGCCACCGCCCAGGGACTGGGCGATCGCATAGGCCACGTCGTTGGCCGACTTCACCAGCATCATGCGCAGCGCGGTGTCGAGGCGCATGACGGAGCCCGGCGGGAAGCCCATCTTCGACGGAGCCTGGCGCGCGGCGTCGCGCGTCATGACGATGGGCGTGTCGAGCTGGACGGTGCCCTCTTCCAGCGCCTTCAGCGCGACATAGGCCGTCATCAGCTTGGTGGTGGAGGCCGGGTACCAACGCTGCGTGGCATTGCTCTGCGACAGAACCTTGCCCGTCGCCACGTCGATGGCGATCGAATTGGCTGCCTCGGCTGCCCCGGCAAGCGGCGCGGCCGCCATCAGGGCGGCCAGAACGAAACTCCGCAGCTGAGCCTTGGCCCGCATCCTCGTCCTCTCTTTCCGCTGAACCTGCGAAACGGAGCCTTCGAACCCCTTCGCACCTGCACCCGACTCATGGCAGGATAGGTCGAACGTTTTAAGAAGGTTCATTTGTCGCCATTCTATGGCATCCCCCGGAACTTCCCATGCCCGTTTCGCAGAGCCTCCGCCACGCCGCCTCCGATCTCGCCATCTGGCGGCAGACGCTCCACGCCATGCCCGAACTTCTCTACGAGGTCCATGACACGGCCGCCTTCGTGGCGCAGAAACTGCGCGAGTTCGGCTGCGACGAGGTGGTGACGGGCATCGGGCGCACCGGCGTCGTCGGCATCGCGCATGGCAGCGCGCCGGGCCGCACCATCGCGCTGCGCGCCGATATGGACGCGCTGCCGATCGTGGAGGAAAGCGGCGTTCCCTACGCCTCGGCGCGCGCGGGCGCCATGCATGCCTGCGGCCATGACGGGCACATGACCATGCTGCTCGGCGCCGCGCGCGAACTATGCGCCGCGCGGCGCTTCGCCGGCACGGTCGTCTTCGTGTTTCAGCCGGCCGAGGAAGGCGGCGCGGGCGCGCGCGCCATGATCGAGGACGGGCTTCTGGAGCGCTTCGCGATCGACGAGGTCTATGGGATGCACAATCTGCCGGGCCTGCCGGTCGGGCAGTTCGCCATGCGCCCCGGCCCGATCATGGCGGCGACCGACGAATTCTGCGTCAAGCTTCACGGGCGCGGCGGCCACGCCGCCATCCCGCACCAGACCCGCGATCCGATCATCGCCGGCTCGGCGCTGGTTCAGGCTCTGCAGCAGATCGTCTCGCGCAACACCGACCCCCTCGATTCGCTAGTCGTGTCGGTGACGCAGTTCCACGCGGGCTTCGCGCACAATGTCATTCCCGAAAGCGCCAGCGTCTCGGGCACGGTGCGCTCGCTGATGACGGCCACGCGCGATTTCGCCTGGGCCCGCATTCGCGAGATCGCGGACGGCATCGCCATGGCCCATGGCCTCACGGCGGAAAACATCTACTCGCCGAACTATCCGGTGACCGTGAACGACTTCGCCAAGGCGGCGTTCTGCGGCGACGTGGCCGCCGAACTGGTGGGAGAAGCAGCGGTCAATCGGGCTGTCGCGCCGCTGATGGGGGGCGAGGACTTTTCCTTCATGCTGGAACAGCGGCCGGGCGCTTTCGTCTTCATCGGCAATGGGCCAAGCGCCGGGCTGCATCATCCCCGCTACGATTTCGCAGACGCGGCCCTGCCCTTCGGCGCGGCCTATTGGGTGGCGCTCACGCAGAAGGCGCTACCGCTCCCGGCCTGACGCCGTGCCGACGAGAGATGCGCCCACGAAAAAGCCGGCTCTAGAGCCGGCTTTTTGATGAATGAAGGGAGCGTTCAGGCGATCAGCGACCGCCTTCGGGGTCCAGCGCCTCGATCAGCGCGCGCAGACGATGGCGCACTTCGATATCCGGGATACGGCCGAGCGCGATGGAGGATTGCAGCGTCTCACGGCTGGCCACGGGGCGCGAGACCTCGGTCTCGTCCAAGCCTTCGAAGAAGAACATCGGGCTGGTCTCGAAGGCCTTGGCGATGCGGTAGAGCGTGCTCGCGCTGATGCGGTTGGCGCCGGTCTCATATTTCTGGATCTGTTGATAGGTGACGCCGATGCGTCGGCCCAGCTCTTCCAGCGAGACGCGACGCGACGTCCGAATCAACCGGAGGCGCGCTCCCACTTGCACATCGATCGGATCGCGTTCGGCCTTCAACTCGGTAACTCCAGATTGCATATCGACCATCATTTTACTCCAACCTCGAACGCCTTGCACGATATGCGGGCAGCCTGCTGGTCAGAGGACAGAGACGGCATTCCACTCCCCTATGCCGTATTTGCCTTCCCACGTCGAATCTACCCAACCCATTCGTCCCGTAAGCTTGACGAATTTGTGATCAAAACCGAGGATTTTGCAACCCTTGCGCGCCAAAACGACTGCCGTAGCGTAAAGATACTTAATCGCTTCGTGATAACCGGAAGCTTCAAAAAAGCGAGAGTTGTCGTGGCAAGGGCGATGTGGTCATACGGCTACGGAGTTTGTCGTCATCGAGGCGTCCGCCAGGATGCCAGTCGAGCGCCGACACGAAGGGGCGGAACTTCGCGACCGAGCGTGACAACCGCGCGAGGTCATCCAGCCGAAGTTGCCGGTGGCGGCGCGAGGAGATGATCGCATCGACCGAGCGTGTTCCAAGACCGGGCACGCGCAGCAGCATCTCCCGCTCGGCCCGGTTGACATCCACCGGGAAACGGTCGCGGTTCTTGAGCGCCCAAGCCAACTTGGGGTCGATCTGGAGATCGAGCATACCGCCCTCGCCGCCCGAGACGATCTCGTCCCGCTCGAACCCATAGAAGCGCATCAGCCAGTCGGCCTGATAAAGGCGATGCTCCCGCATCAAAGGTGGCTTGCTCAAAGGCAAGCGGCTGGACGAATCGGGGATCGGTGAGAAAGCGGAGTAATAGACACGGCGCAGCCGATAGTTCCCGTAGAGATTTTCCGAGCGCGTCAGGATCGCCTCGTCATCCGCCCCATCGGCGCCGACGATCATCTGCGTCGATTGGCCGCCCGGCGCGAAACGAGGCGGTTTGATCCGGTCGCCCTTCTCGCCCTTGGCCTCGTCGATCTTCAGCCGGAGTTGGCCCATGGAGCGACGGATGTCGCGCGGCTTCTTTTCGGGCGCGAAGCTCTCTAGGGCCACATCGGTTGGCAGTTCGATATTGATCGACAGGCGGTCGGCGAAGAGGCCGGCCTCTTCGATCAGCTTGGGAGACGCGTCCGGGATGGTCTTCAGATGGATATAGCCTGCGAAATTCTCCTCCATGCGCAGCTTGCGTGCGATGCGCACCATCTCCTCCATCGTGTGGTCGGAGTTGCGGATGATGCCGGAGGAGAGAAACAGGCCCTCGATATAGTTGCGCCGATAGAAGGACATGGTGAGGCTGACCACCTCCTCCACCGTGAAGCGCGCGCGCGCGACATTGGAGGACGAGCGGTTCACGCAGTAGACGCAGTCGTAGATGCAAAAATTCGTCATGAGGATTTTCAGGAGCGAGATGCATCGCCCATCCGGAGCGTAGGCGTGACAGATGCCCGAGCCCTCGGTCGAGCCGATCCCGCCGGATTTCAGCGAGTCGCGCCGGGTCGAACCGCTGGACGCGCAGGATGCATCGTATTTCGCCGCGTCACTGAGGATCGCGAGCTTGTCCATCACACTCATCTTGGCCATTGAAACGATATAGCGTTCCTGCTCTGTTCCAGCCAGCCGATCTTCCGACTTTCCACCGCGGCGCGCTGTGACGCGGGGTCGCAGACCGTTCAGACGAGGTTCATAACCGTAAGTCTAACTTTCATTTCACCGCCCGCTGGAACGGTTGTTTCGCATCAGGCGTTCGCCCGATCTGACCCGCCGTTCGGCTGGCATGTTTCATGGGAGATTTTTCGTATGCGTCGATTCGCACAGGCCCTGATGGCCGTCGTGGTTCTGGGAACCGGAAGTGTGACATTCTCCGCCCCCGCCGAGGCTCAGAGCTTCCGCGAGCGCCAGCGCTTCGTCGAGCGCTTCTGCGCCCGCAACCCTGGCGCCCGCGATTGCCGGGAATACCGCCGCGATTACCGCCGCTGGGATGATCGTCGCTACAATCGCTGGTACCGTGACAATTACCGCGACCGTCGCGACAACACGGCCGCTGCCATCTTCGGCTTCGCGGCGGGCGCGGCGGCCGGTGCCGCCGCCGGCAGCGCCACTCGCGGCGCTGTGGTCACGCGCGATCAGGTTGCCCGTTGCGCCGCGCGCTACAAGACCTACGATCCGCGCACCAACACCTATGTCGCCAACAGCGCGGGCGAGCGTCGCATCTGCCGCCTCTGAGCGAATGAAATCTTGGACAGGAAGGGGCCGGCGCGCGCTGGCCCCTTTTCTTTTGCCAGGACGCGAACAAATGAAAAAGTGATATTCAGCCGTCGTTCAGGATGCGGACGCTACACAGGATGGCAAGACAGCCGCTTCGCCATCCCGGAGACTCCGAGGAGCCTGAAGGGCGGCGCATCCGTCGCTCTGGAGTTCGCCATTATGCGCATTCTTCTTGCCGTTCTTACTGCCTGCACCTTGGCCACCAGCCTCGGCACCGCGCAGGCCCAAGCTTGGGACAACGGGCCGGGCTATATTGGGGCGCCGCCTCCTCCCCCGCCGCCGCCCGGCTACTATCCCGCGCCGCGCCGCCACCATCATGACCGGATCAATGCCGGCGACGCGCTTCTGGGCGGTGCCATCGGTCTGGCAGCCGGCGCGCTTCTGGGCTCGGCCCTGTCGCAGCCGCAGGCAGCGCCTCAGCCTCGCTACTATGCGCCGCAGCAGCCGACCTATTCCGGGCCGGCCTATGGCGTGGCCCCGCCGAGCTACGAAGACACGGTGCCCGCCCGCCCCGTGTATCGCGGCCCACGCCAGGCCCGCTATTACGACGATTACGGCACCAATACGCGCCAGGCCCATGTGGATGCCTGTTTCGATCGATATCGCTCCTACGACGCGCGCACCGACACCTATATCGGCAATGACGGATACCGCCATCGCTGCAACATCTGGTAGCCGCATCCCTCATGCTCAAAGCGCCCGGCTCATCACCGGGCGCTTTCTATTACGTCCCTCGCTCGACGGCTTCAGCGCGCCTTGCGCACCGCCCGCTTGGTGACGACGGGCACCAGCGCCGCACGGTATTCCGACGAGCCGTGCAGATCGCCGATCATGTCGCCCTCCGGCATGCTCAAGCCATCCAGCGCTTCCGGCTCGAAACGGGCCGACAGGGCCGCTTCCGCTTCGTGCCAGCGGAAGGCCCCGTTGGAGCCCGCGCCGGTCACCGCGACGCGAACATCGCCGCCGCGCTTGGCGACATAGACGCCGCACATGGCATAGCGCGAGGCCGGGTTGCGGAACTTCTCGTAGGCCGAGGCATCCGGCGCTTCGAACCGCACGCCCTTGACGATCTCGCCGTCACCCAGCGCCGTCTCGAACAGGCCGAGGAAGAAGTCGTCGGCGGCATATTTGCCCCGATCGGTTTCGATCGTGCCGTTCAGCGCGAGAAGCGCGGCGGGATAATCGGCCGCCGGGTCGAAATTGGCGCAGACGCCGCCGATCGTGCCCATATGGCGCACGGCCGGGTCGCCGATCAGTTGCGCGAGTTCCGTGAAACCGGGTGCCACGGCCTCGATCGCGGCCGAGTTCGCCACCTCGAAATGCGTGACGCCGCCGCCGATGCGCACGCTTCGGCCCTCGACCGTGATGCCTTTCATCTCCGGAACATGGCGCAGGTCGATCAGGGCTGAGGGCGCGGCGAGCCGCGCCTTCATGGTCGGGATCAGCGTCATGCCACCGCCGAGGAATTTCGCCTCCTCGCCGGATTGCGAGAGAAGCTGAGCGGCTTCGCTGAGCGAGGTCGCGCGATGATACTGGGTCTCGTACATGGCTCTTCCTCCCTTCAGTTCGCCGCCTGGGCCGAGCGCAGCGCGCGCCAGACCTTCTCGGGCGTTGCGGGCATCGACAGATCATTGGTGCCGATCGCGTCGGTGATGGCGTTGATGACGGCCGGCGGCGAGCCGATCGCCCCCGCCTCGCCGCACCCCTTGATCCCCAGCGGATTGGTGGTGCAGGGCGTTTCGTTGGTCAGCACCTCGAACATGGGCAGATCCCAGGCGCGGGGCATGGCGTAGTCATTGTAGCTGGCGGTCACGAGCTGGCCGGATTCGTCATAGTGAACCCCTTCCAGAAGCGCCTGTCCGATGCCCTGCGCCAAGCCGCCATGCACCTGCCCCTCGACGATCATCGGGTTGACGATGCGCCCGAAATCGTCGGCGGCCACGAACTGCACGATCTCGACCTTGCCGGTCTCGGCATCCACCTCGACTTCGCAGATGTAGCAGCCGGCCGGGAAGGTGAAGTTCTGCGGATCGTAAAAGGCCCCTTCCTTCAGGCCCGGCTCCATCCCGTCCGGCAGGTTGTGGCCGGTATAGGCGCCGAGCGCGACCTCGTGCCACGCCAGCTTGCGATCAGTGCCCGCGACCTTCACCTCGCCGTTCTCGATCACGATGTCGTCGTCGGAGGCTTCCAGAAGATGGGCCGCGATGCGCTTGGCCTTGACTTCCACCTTGTCCAGCGCCTTGGCGATGGCCGACATGCCGACCGCGCCGGAGCGCGAGCCATAGGTGCCCATGCCGAACTGCACCTTGTCGGTGTCGCCATGGATGACCTGCACATTGTCCACCGGCAGACCGAAGCGCTCGGCGACAAGCTGGGCGAACGTTGTCTCGTGGCCCTGCCCGTGGCTGTGCGAGCCGGTCAGGATTTCGATCGTGCCGACCGGGTTGACGCGCACCTCGGCCGATTCCCACAGGCCGACGCCCGCGCCGAGCGAGCCGACCGCCTTGGACGGCGCGATGCCGCAGGCCTCGATATAGCAGCTATAGCCGAGCCCGCGCAGCTTGCCCTGCGTCTTGGCCTCGGCGCGCCGGGCCTCGAAGCCCGCGACGTCCGCCGCCTTCATCGCGGCATCCAGCGTCGCGGGGAAGTCGCCGGTGTCGTAGTTCATGATGACGGGCGTTTGATGCGGGAAAGACTGGATGAAGTTCTTCCGGCGGAAGGCGTCCGGCGAGAGGCCCAGTTCGCGAGCGGCCGTCTCCATGGTCCGCTCGATCACATAGGTCGCCTCGGGCCGCCCCGCCCCGCGATAGGCATCGACCGGCACGGTGTTGGTGTAGACCGCCTTCACATTAGCGTAGATCGCGGGGATGTCGTACTGGCCCGAGAGAAGCGTCGCGTAGAGATAGGTCGGGGTCGCCGACGAGAAGAGCGACATGTAGGCGCCGAGATTGGCCACCGTCTCAACCCGCAGGCCCAGAATCTTGTGGTCGGCATCCAGCGCCATTTCGACATGGGTGTGATGGTCGCGCCCATGCGCGTCGGTCAGGAAGGCTTCGGAGCGATCCGACGTCCATTTCACCGGAACGCCGGTGCGCTTGGAGGCCCAGAGACAGACGATCTCTTCGGGGTAGATATAGATCTTGGAGCCGAAACCGCCGCCGACATCGGGCGCGATGACGCGCAGCTTGTGCTCGGGCGCGACATTGTAGAAGGCGCTCATCACGAGCCGCGCCACATGCGGGTTCTGCGAGGTCGTCCAGACCGTATAGTGATCATCCGCCGGATCGTAGACGCCAAGTGCCGCGCGCGGCTCCATCGCGTTCGGCACGAGCCGGTTGTTGACGATATCGAGCCGCGTCACATGCGCGGCGCGCGAGAAGGCTTCGTCGGTCGCGCGCGCGTCGCCCAGTTCCCAGTCGAAGCAGAGATTGCCGGGGGCTTCGGGATGGATTTCGGGCGCGCCGGCTTCCAGGGCCGCCGGCCCTTCCACCACGGCGTCGAGCAGTTCGTAATCGACCTCGACCGCTTCCGCGGCGTCGCGCGCCTGAAGCTTCGAGTCCGCCACGACCACCGCTACCGCCTGCCCGACATGGCGCACGGTCCCGACCGCCAGCGCCGGCCATTCGCCCATCTTCATGGGCGAGCCGTCCTTGGAGGTGACGGCCCATCCGCAGATGAGATTGCCGATCCCGTCAGCCTTCAGCTGGTCTCCCGACAGAATGTCGATCACGCCGGGCATCTCGCGCGCGGCGGACGCGTCGATCCCCTTGATGCGCGCATGGGCATGGGGCGAGCGCACGAAGGCGGCGAATTTCATGCCGGGCACCACCATGTCGTCGGTGTAGCGCCCGCGCCCGGTGATGAAGCGGCGGTCCTCCTTGCGCAGAACCCGCGCGCCGAAGCCTTCGATACCCATGGAATCCATCCTCCCGAATTGCCTCGGGGCCGGCGGGCTGCGCGTCAGCGCGGCGCATCGCGGGCGCCCGTGAAATGCTGGCTCGTAAACTGCTTGGCTTTGTGTGGCGGCGGCCCCGGCCGGGGCCGGGCGGCCTATTCGGCGGCGACGCGCTGATCGGCAGCGGGCGTGCGCATAGCCTCAGCCGCCGAAAGGATCGCCTTCACGATATTGTGGTAGCCGGTGCAGCGACAGATATTGCCGTCCAGTTCGTCGCGCACCGTCTTCTCGTCGAGAACGCCGTCATGACGACGGATCATGTCCACGGCGGTCATGATCATGCCGGGCGTGCAATAACCGCACTGGAGCCCGTGATGCTCGCGGAAGGCGGCCTGGACGGGATGCAGGTCCTGTCCGCTGGCGATGCCCTCGATCGTCGTGATCGTGCTGCCATTGGCTTGCGCGGCCAGCATGGTGCAGGACTTCACGGCCTGCCCGTCCACATGCACGACGCAAGCGCCGCATTGCGACGTGTCGCAGCCGACATGGGTGCCCGTGAGCCCGACCGTCTCGCGCAGAAACTGCACGAGGAGCACACGCCCCTCCGCCTGCCCGCTCACCTTGCGACCATTCACCACGACAGAAATTTCGGCCATTCGTTCCTCCCGAAACCATCACCCGAAACGAAGCGCAGCAGCCTCTGCGCAGCCGGCGCGCGTTCGATCTCCTCGTGAGGTTTCGTCGCGCTGTTCTCGGCCTCTCGGCTGAGCGGAGACTGCTACGGCGCGGCGCGGTCGGCAAGCGATTTCTGGAACCATTCCAGAGGCGTTCTCCGCCTAATGCGACGATCGGCCTCACTCTCGGACGAGGCGTTAAGGCGCGTGAGTTCAAGGCGTTAACAATGTGTGGCGCAAGTCCCACAAAAGCTTCGGGGAATCTCCCCCGCTCGCCCGCTCGCGGTTGTTATTTCCGGCGAGACCGGCATTTTGAAGAGCAAGCTCGGGGGAGCGCAGGCCTAGCCAGGGCTCGCGCGGCGATCATGACTGCGACGGCGCTCAGCGCCCTCTCGGCCATTCGGCTCCCGATACCGAGACGTCCGGCCAAGAGAGCGTTCCGCGTTGATGTCAGGATTGAAGCGTTGGGCCGGTACGGCCTTCGGCCTGCCCGCTCTGGCCCTCGGCCTCGGCCTGACCGGCCTGGAGCCCGCCCAAGCGCTGCCGAAATTTCTCGATCCTTTCAACCTCTTCGGCAGCCGGGACGAGGAAGACACGAGCGACCTCCCCGACCCCGTGCGCTACACCGCGACGCTGACGGTCACGCCCGATGCCGATGATCTGCAAAAGGTGCTGACCAAAGCCTCCTCGCTGGTCGCCGACGAAAAGGAAGCCGTGTCGGGCTCGCTCGGGCTGCTCGCCAAGGCGCGCAACGACCGCCGCCGGCTGGTCGCGACGCTCTACGAGAACTCGCGCTATGACGGGCTCGTCACCATCCGCATCGAGGGGCGCGACATCGCGACCCTCGCGCCCGACGCGAGTTTCGACACGTCCAAACCTGTCCCGGTCGAGATCACTGTTCAACCCGGCCCGCTCTTCACGCTCGGCACCGTGCGCATCACCGCCAATGGTGTGCCGGTGGACCCGGCGCCCTATGATCTGACGGCTGGAGCCTCGGCCGATTCGACCCGCATTCTGGCTTCCGAAGCGCGGCTTCTGGAGGATCTGCGCAACGAGGGCCGCCCCTTCGTCGCGGTGACCGACCGCAATATCGTCGCCGACAGCGCGACCGATCGCATCGATATCGACCTGACCGTCTCGCCCGGCCCGCCGGTTCCCTTCGGCCAAACCTATGTCACCGGCACGGATCGCATGGAGCCGGGCTTCGTGGCTTTCATGGCCGGCATCGAGCCGGGCTCGACCTTCTCCACCAAGACGCTGGAGAAGGCGCGCAAGCGTCTGGTCGATCTCGGCGTCTTCTCCACTGCCTCGGTGAAGGCCGGCGACGCGCAGGTCGCGGACGGCACGCTGCCCGTTCAGGTGACGGTGGCCGAGCGCAAGCGCCATGTCTTCGGCGCGGGCGCGACCTTCTCCAACACCGAAGGCGGCGGCGCGAACGTCTATTGGGAAGACCGCAACCTGTTCGGCCGGGCGGAAAGCCTGCGGCTCGAAGGCGCGGTCTCGCGCATCGGCGCGGAGACGATCAGCACCACGGGCCGCGAACTCGACGGGTTCGACTACAAGGCGTCTGCGACCTTCAAGAAGCCGGGCGTCCTCGGCCCCGACTCCGTCTATATCGGCTCGCTGACGGCGCTGACCGAGCAGCCGCTCGCCTATGACCGCTCCTCGATTTCCCTCTCGAACGGCGTCGAATATTCGATCGACGACCAGCAGCGCCTCAGCGTCGCGGTCAAGGCCGAGTACGAGACGATCACCGATTATCTGCGAACCGACGAGGAGTTCATTCTCGCCTCCGTGCCGGTGACCTACACGTTCGACGGGCGCGACAACAAGCTGAACCCGACCAAGGGCTTCTACGCCTCGCTCATGGCCGAGCCGACCTATGAGTTCAACAATTCGGTGCCCTTCGTAAAGGCGCGCGCCGACGCCTCGGCCTATCTGTCCTTCGACGAGGAAAGCCGCTTCGTGCTCGCCGGGCGCGTGGGCTACGGCATCGTGGCCGGCGCCGATCTTCAGGACGTGCCGAACGACCGGCGCTTCTATGCCGGCGGCGGCGGATCGGTGCGCGGCTATGTGTTCCAGTCCATCGGCCCCTATTATCCGAGCTTTGCGCTTCCCGGCACCAATCGGCGCTTCGTGGATACGCCGATCGGTGGGCTCTCGGTGTTCGAGGCGTCAGCCGAGCTACGCTTCAAGGTGACGGACAATATCCAGATCGTGCCCTTCGTGGATGTCGGCACGGTGGGCGACGATTTCGCGCCCGACTTCAGCAATCTCAAGATCGGCGCGGGCGTCGGCGCGCGCTACATGACGAGCTTCGGCCCGATCCGCGTCGATGTCGGCGTGCCGCTCGACCCCGGCCGGCGCGATAGCGACTTCCAGATCTATGCCGGCATCGGGCAGGCCTTCTGATGGTGATGATGCGCTCTTTTCTCGACCGTGTGCTTCGCCTGCGCGCGATGGTTCGCCTGCGCGCTGGGCTCATGCTGCTGGCCTGCGTTCTCGCCTCGCTCGCCGCCACGCAGCCGGCCCGCGCGCAGTTTCTCGCCGGCCAACTGGAGAACCTGCTTTCCACCGAAGATCGACAGGTCAAGATCGAGGGTCTGTCCGGCGCGCTGAGCGGCAATGTCCGCATTGAGACCGTGACGGTCGCCGACCGGGACGGCGTCTGGCTCACGGCGCGCGACCTCGCGCTCGACTGGTCGCCCTTGGCGTTGATCCGCAAGAACGTCCAGATTCAGAATCTCTCGACCGCTTCGATCACGCTGGCCCGCCTGCCCCGCGCCTCGACGCAGACCGAAGACACGTCGTCGGGCGGCTTTTCGCTGCCCGATATCACGGCGGATGTGAAGCGCATCGCCATCAATGAATTCATTCTGGATCAGGCCGTCGCAGGCGTCGCCGCGCGCCTGTCGGCCGAAGGTGCATTGACGCTCGCCGCCGACCCGACCCAGCTCGACGCGCAACTCGCCATCCGCCGGCTGGATCAAGGCGGTGAGATCAACCTGAAGCTCGGCTTCCAGCCGAACGCCAACCGGCTGGAATTGAATGTCGCGGCCAGCGAGCCGGCGGGCGGCCTCGTCGCCAATCTCCTGAAACTGCCGGGCGCGCCGCCCGTCAACCTCACGATCCAAGGCTCCGGCCCCTTCGACAATTTCAGCGCCAGCGGCGCGCTGGACTTGGGCTCAGAGCGTGCCGCGACGCTGAACGCGGCGACGCAGAATTCGGCGGAGGGACGGCGCATCACCGCCGAACTGACCGCGCTGACCAAGCCCTTCGTGCCCGAAGCCTATCTCGGCTCGGTCGGCGACAACCTCTCGCTGAACGCCAATGTGTTTCTGCGCAGCGACGGCGTGATCCGCATCGACAGCGGCCGGCTGCAATCGGGCCCGCTCGATCTCACCGCCGCCGGCACGCTCGACCGCAGCGGCTCGACCAACGATCTGACGGTCGCGCTGCGCACCGGCTCGGGCGACCCGATCCCGCTGGCCTTCGGGTCGCAGGGCTCGCGCACGGCGCTCGAAATCACCTCGCTCGACGCCAAGCTGACGGGCGCTTTCGCCTCGGCCGGACTGGACGTGGCGGCCAAGGCCCGCACCGCCGGCTTCGAAGGCTATGTCCTCAACGAAGTGGAAGCGACGGCACGCTCGCCCGGCTTCGATCTCAACAATCTCGTCGGCCCCGTCACACTGAACGCCAAGGCGCGCAACGCGACCGTCTCCGGCACAAGCAACTCGCAGGTCGCCCTCACCGCCTCGCGCGTTCTGGAGGGGCCGATCGCGCTCGACGCCGATGGCGCGTTGACAAGCGACGGTCTCACCTTCAACCGCGCCACGCTGACGACAGGCGCGGCCGATCTGACGCTGAGCGGGCAAGCCGCGCTCAACTTCTCGACCTTCCTGCTCAACATCCAGTCGAGCTTCCAAACGGTGGCACTGTCGCCCGAGGCCGTGCCCTATGTCGGGCAGCGCGTGGCGATCAACGGCCAAGCTCGGCGCGCGGCCGATGGCAGCCTCGGCGTCAGCGATCTCGTGGTGGATGGCGATGCGCTGGAGATTTCCGGTTCCGCCAGCCTGACGGGCGAGACCCTCGCCGCCGCCATCACCGGCCGGCTCGATCAAACCGCGATCGCCAATTCCGCCCTCAAGGGCAAGGCGAATTTCACCCTGAACGCCGCAGGCACGCTCAGCGCGCCGCAGGTGAACCTGACGGCCAGCGCGCAGGAGCTGGAGGTCGCCGGCCGCCGGCTGGAAACGCTGGACGCGCGCATCGCCGGCACCTTCGCGGCCGACGCGCCCAACGGCACGATTGCGGTCAACGGCACCTATAATGGCGCGCCGCTGGCGCTGACGGCCGATCTCGCCAGCGAAGGCGACGTGCGCTCGTTGCGCAATCTGCTCTTGCGTCAGGGCCGCAACTCCGTGTCCGGCACGCTGGCGCTCGACAGTGGCAACCGCCCGTCGGGCAATCTCGCGCTCGACATCCCGGACGCGTCCACGCTTCTGGCGCTGGCCGGGCAGTCCGGCTCGGGCGATCTCAAGGGCAATCTCGCCTTTGCCATCGGCAATGGCGGAACCCCGGTGGCGGACGTGGATCTCACCTCCGGCGGCGTGACGCTCGGCCAGAACCAGCTGCGCAACGCGCGGATCGACCTGCGCGTCCAGAACTTCCTGCAAGCCCCGCTCGCCTCCGGCACGGTGCGCGCGGAGCGTCTGGAGGCTGGCGGGCAGCGCATCCAGCGTCTCGACGCGGCGCTCGAAACCGTCAACAACGCCACGGCCATCAATGCCAGCGCCGCGCTCAACGACGTGCCGACACGGCTGTCGGGCGATGTCGCCTTCACCGATGCCGGCACCGTGGTGCAGTTGCGCACGCTGACAGCCGATATTCCGAACGCGCGCCTGTCGCTCGCCGAGCCCGCCACTGTCACGCTTGGCTCGGTTCGCACCACGCTCGGCACGCTGCGCTTTGATGTCGGCTCCGGCTCGCTCACCGCGTCGGGTTCCCTAGCGGATCGCCTGGACCTGAATCTCGCCCTGGAGCGTCTGCCGCTGGCCGTCGCCAATCCCTTCGTGCAGGGGCTCGACGCCTCCGGCACGCTGACCGGCACGGTTCGCGCCGGAGGTCTCGCCTCCGCGCCCGACCTCGACTTCGACCTCAGAGCCGCCGCGGTCCGCACCAGCCAGACCCGCGCCGCCAAGCTCGACAGCGTCGATGCCGCCCTTGCCGGCCAGTATCGCGACGGAACCGCGACGCTGCGCGCGGCCCGCGTCGATCTCGGGCAGGGCTCGATCGCCGCCACCGGCACGGTCGGCCAATCGCTGGCGCTCGATCTGAACCTGACCGACATTCCCGTCGCGCTCGCCAATGGCTTCGTGTCGGGGCTGGATGCCGAAGGCTTGCTGAACGGCACGGCGAAGGCGACGGGCTCCCTGCAGAACCCGGCCGTGACCTTCGACATCGCCGGCTCGGGGATCAGCGCGGCCGAGGTTCGGCGCGCGGGCGTCCAGCCGCTCTCGCTGGATGTTTCCGGCACTTATCGTGCCGCGACCGTGCGGCTGGACACGGCTCGTGTCGACGTCGGCACGGGTCGGCTGGAAGCCACGGGCAGCGTCGGGCGCGACCTGAACCTGCAGGTGCAGATCGTCGATCTGCCGGCTGCGCTGGCCAATGGCGTGCGCCCCGGCCTCGGCGCCTTGGGCATACTCAACGGCACGGCGACGGCAACCGGCTCGATCAGCAATCCCAACGCGCAGTTCGCGCTGACGGGGCGCGACCTGACCGCCGCGCCGCTGCGCCAGTCCGGCCTTCGCCCGGTCGCGCTCGATGTCGCCGGCACTTATGCGGACGGCACGGCGCGTTTTGAGCGGGCGCGGGTGAATGTCGGGGATGGTTCGCTCGACCTCTCCGGCACGCTGGGCCGCCAGCTCGACCTCTCGGTGACGCTGGACCGCCTGCCGCTCGCGCTGGCCAATGCCGTGCGCGAGGACCTCGGCGCGCGCGGCACGCTGTCGGGCACCGCGCGGGCCACCGGCTCGCTCTCCGCCCCCTCGGCCGAGTTCGACCTTCGCGCCGAGAATGTCTCGGTGGCGCAGACGCGCCAGGCCGGCGCGCCGGAGATCGACGCCGTGGCGGCGGGGACCTTCGCCAATGGCAGCGCCACGCTGCGCACCGCCCGGATCGATCTCGGCTCTGGCTCGCTGACCGCGACCGGCACGGTCGGCGAACGGCTCGATCTCGACGTCGCCTTGAACAACATCCCCGCTTCGATCGCGGCGGCGGCCGCGCCGGACCTTGGCCCCCAGGGCACGCTGAACGGGCGTGTTCGCGCCGGTGGGACGATCGCCGCGCCCGATGTGCAGTACGATCTCTCGCTGGCTGGCTTCTCGGTGCAGCCGACGCGCGATGCCGGCGTCGGCGCGCTCGCCATCGCGGCCAATGGCCGGTTCGCCGACAATCAAGTGACCCTCAATTCCACGCTCTCGGGCTCCGGTCTCCAGTTCGCGGCCAATGGCTCGGTGAATGTCGCGGGCACGCCGAGCTTCGACCTGCGCCTCGACGGCACCGCGCCGCTCTCGCTTGCCAACCGAATCCTGGCCGAAAACGGCCGCTCGGTGAACGGCACAGCGCGCATCAACGCCACCGTCACCGGCACCGCCGCCAACCCGAACGTGGTCGGCACGGTCTCGACGGCGGGGGCGAGCTTCGTGGACACGGGCGCCAATCTGGCCGTCAACAATATCAACGCCACGGTGGCGCTGAACGGGCAGACGGCGACGCTCCAGGGCGTGACCGCCCAGCTCGGCGGCGGCGGCACGGTGGCGGTGTCCGGCACGATCGGGCTCGGCTCCGGCTTCCCGGCCGATCTCGCAATCCGCGTGCAGGACGGGCGCTATAGCGACGGCGAACTCGTCACCATCCGCCTCAATGCGGGGCTGACCCTCACCGGCCCCTTGACCGGCGCGGCGGTTCTGGCGGGCACGATCAACGCCTCCGAAATCGCGATCCTCGTGCCGGACAATCTGCCGACCTCGATCTCGCGCATCGATCTGGAGCGGCGCAATACACCGCCGGCCGTGCTCAAGCAGCTGCGCGAGATCGACCCCAATAGCGGATCAAGCGGCACGTCGGGTTCGGGCGGCATCAGCCTGAACATCACGCTCAACGCGCCCAACCGCGTTTATGTCCGCGGTCGCGGTCTCGATCTGGAACTCGGCGGGACGATCCGCATCACCGGACCGGTCTCCAATCTCGGCATCGACGGCGGCTTCGACCTTCGGCGCGGACGCTTCCAGCTTCTATCGCGGCGGCTCAACTTCGAGCGCGCCACGCTGACCTTCGACGGCAATCTCGTGCCGACGCTGGATCTTCTGGCCTCCTCCGACACGGGCGAGGCGACGGTCTATGTCGCCATCACCGGGCCGGCGGCGAGCCCGAGCTTCTCCTTCACCTCCTCCCCTGCCCTGCCGCAGGACGAGGTTCTGGCGCGGCTCATCTTCGGTCAGGGCACGTCGGACCTCTCCCCGGTGCAGATCGCGCAGCTCGCCAGCGCGGCGGCGCAGCTGGCCGGCGTCGGCGGCTCGACAGGGCTTCTCGACAATCTGCGCTCGCAACTGGGCGTCGACGATCTCGATATCCGCACCACGGCCGATGGACAGGCGGCGGTTGGTGTCGGCCGCTATCTCAACGAGAATACCTATGTCGGCGTCGATTCGACCGGGCGTGTCTCGATCGATCTCGACCTTGGCGCCAACGTGAAGGCTCGCGGCGCGGTGACGGCCAATGGCGGCGGCGAAGTCGGCATTTTCTACGAAAAGGAATATTGATCGGGCGTTGCAACATTTCGCGCGGCCGATCATTTTATGGCTAAACACGGACGGTCGGCCCATGGAGCCGGCCGCCCGCTCACAAGAGGAGCGAAGGCCATGAGCACGGAATCCCTGAAATACGCCAAGTTCGACCATGACGACGGCAAGAGCTACGCCTCACCCATGGACGTGATCCATGACGACGGCCTGCCTCATGGCCAGAAGAAATCGATCCTCGAAGAATGGAAGCGCCGGGTCGCCGCGCACAACCGTGCCGACGGCATCCAGACGATGGATCACGAATTGGATCGCGCCATCGAGCGTTTGGCAGGCCTGGGCACGTAAGCCCGGTCTCCGCTTTCACGCCAAAGTCTAACCGCATCGGACAAGCCGCCCCCCGGGCGGCTTTTTTCGTTTGCGCTTCGTCCACCATGCCGCCTGGGACTCTCGATTTTGATGTAAATTCGAAAGACTCAGATGTTAGACATGCATCTAACGCATGGATGCCCTGGGACTTGACCCGGATGGAGCGGGCCGGTTTGCTTCGCATCCGTTTGGTCTATCTCCCGACAGACCTTGAGACCTGCCGGCCTCGTTCGCGAAGTCGGCCCAGCGACGGATCGATCAGCGTGACCAGCCAGCCCAATGCCGACATCACTCTCGACCAGCTTCAGGCGCGGGGCGCGCAAGCCCTGAAAACCGGCATCCGGGCGCTCTTTGCCGCCGATCCCGATCGTTTCGCCCATCTGTCCTTCCGACACGACGATCTTCTGCTCGACCTGTCGAAATGCGCCCTTTCGCAGGACGATCTTTCCGCGCTTCTGGCCTATGCCGGGACGGTCGGTGTCGAGGCGCGGCGCGATGCCATGTTCGATGGCGCGCGCATCAACACGACCGAGAACCGCTCGGTGCTGCATGTCGCGTTGCGTGCCCATGCCGAAGACGGGTTCAAGGCCGATGGCGAGCCGGTGGGCGAGGCCGTCGAAAGCGTGCTCCAGGCCATGTCGCGCTTTGCGAGCGGCATCCGCGACGGATCGATCGCCGGAGCGACGGGTGCGCGGATCACCGATATCGTCAATATCGGCATCGGCGGCTCCGATCTCGGCCCGGTCATGGCCGCGATCGCGCTGAGCCCCTATCACGACGGGCCGCGCACGCATTTCGTGTCCAATATCGACGGCGCGCATATGGCGGACACGCTGAAGCTCGTCGATCCCGCGACGACGCTCTTTATCGTGGCGTCCAAGACCTTCACTACGATCGAGACCATGACCAACGCGCAGACGGCGCGGCGCTTCATCGCCGGGGCGCTGGGCGAGGCGGCGGTCGGCGCGCATTTCTGCGCCGTCTCGACCGCGCTCGACAAGGTCTCGGCCTTCGGCATCGGCGAAGACCGCACCTTCGGCTTCTGGGACTGGGTGGGCGGTCGGTATTCCGTCTGGTCCGCGATCGGCCTCCCCTTGATGATCGCTATCGGCCCGCAGAATTTCCGCGCCTTTCTCGACGGCGCGCGCGATCTCGACCGGCATTTCAAGTCGGCCCCGGCGCGCGAGAACCTGCCGATCCTGCTCGGCTTGGCCGGCTGGTGGCACCGTGTGGCGCAGAACCATCCGTCCCGCGCCATCATCCCCTACGACCAGCGCCTCGCCCGCCTGCCCGCCTATCTCCAGCAGTTGGACATGGAATCCAACGGCAAGCATGTCGGTCTCGACGGCTTGAAGACGCCGACCGCGACCGGCCCCGTCGTCTGGGGCGAGCCCGGCACCAACGGCCAGCACGCCTTCTTCCAGCTGCTGCACCAAGGCACGGACATCGTGCCGGTCGAATTCATCGTCGGCGCCAATCCGCATGAAAGCGACCCGGCGCTGCGCATCCATCAGGATCTGCTTCTCGCCAATTGCCTCGCTCAGTCGGAAGCTCTGATGAAGGGCCGCACGCTGGAGGAAGCGCGCGAGCAGTTGCTGAAAGCCGGCCGTTCACCGGAAGAGGCCGAGCAGATCGCGCCGCATCGCGAATTCTCGGGCGACCGCCCGTCCATCACCCTTCTCTACGACAAGCTGACGCCTTTCGCCTTCGGCCGCCTCGTGGCGCTCTACGAGCACCGGGTCTTCGTCGAGGCGCAGCTTTTCGGGATCAACGCTTTCGACCAATGGGGCGTGGAACTCGGCAAGGAACTGGCCACCGGCCTCCTTCCCGTGATCCAGGGCACCCAGTCCCCTCAATCGCGCGATTCCTCCACCGCCGGCCTCGTGGCCGCGATCGCCGAACTCCGGAGCTGAACTGATGACGCCTGCCAGCAGCCTCGCCCGCTCCACCGCCGTGGAGAAACCCGAGCCCCGCCTCAACGACGCGGACACGATCGCCACCGAGATCGTGGAGAAGCTCACCTACTCGATCGGCAAGACCGTGAAGGCCGCGCGCATTCACGACTGGCTGGAAGCCACGACCCTCGTCGTGCGCGACCGCATCATCGACAATTGGTTCGAATCGACCATCAAGACCTACGAGCGGCAGGACAAGCGCGTCTGCTATCTTTCGATGGAATTCCTGATCGGCCGCCTCCTGCGCGATGCGATCAGCAATCTCGGCCTGACCGAGACCGTGCGCGAGGCGCTGGCTCGCTATGATGTCGATCTCAACCTCGTGGAGCTTCTGGAGCCGGATGCGGCGCTCGGCAATGGCGGTCTCGGCCGCCTCGCCGCCTGCTTCATGGAATCCATGGCCACGACCGGCGTTCCGGGCTTTGGCTACGGCATCCGCTATGTCCACGGCTTCTTCCGTCAGGAAGTGGTGGATGGCGCGCAGGTCGAGCTGCCCGAAACCTGGCTGAAGCACGGCAATCCCTGGGAGTTCGAGCGCCGCGAAAGCTCCTACGAGATCGGCTTCGGCGGCAAGGTCTCGGCCATCGAGGAAAACGGCAAGCTGCGCTCCGTCTGGCGCCCGGGCGAGCGCGTGCTCGCCGTCGCCTACGACACGCCGGTCGTCGGCTGGCGCGGCCAGCACGTCAACACGCTGCGTCTGTGGAGCGCGCAGTCGCTCGATCCGATCCTGCTCGACGCCTTCAACGCGGGCGACCACATCGGCGCGCTTCTGGAATCCAACAAGGCTGAGGCGATCACCCGCGTCCTCTACCCCGCCGACTCGCATCAGGCCGGCCAGGAACTGCGCCTGCGGCAGGAGTATTTCTTCTCCTCCGCCTCGCTGCAGGACATCATCCGCCGCCATCTGGCGCAGCATGACGACCTGACGAATCTGGCCGATAAGGTCGCGATCCAGCTGAACGACACGCATCCGGCGGTTTCGGTCGCCGAGCTGATGCGTCTTCTCGTGGACGTGCACGGGATGGAATGGGACGCCGCCTGGAAGGTCACGCGCGACACGTTCTCCTACACCAACCACACGCTTCTGCCGGAAGCCCTCGAAACCTGGCCGATCCATCTGTTCGAGCGCCTGCTCCCGCGCCAGATGCAGATCATCTACCAGATCAACGCCGAGGTTCTGCGCGAGGCGACCGCAGGCAAGCAGCTCGACGACGGCACCATCTCGGCGATCTCCCTGATCGACGAGAACAACGGTCGGCGCGTGCGCATGGGCCAGCTCGCCTTCGTGGGCAGCCATGCCGTCAACGGCGTGTCGGCGCTGCACACCGAGCTGATGAAGGAAACCGTGTTCCACGACCTGCACAAGGTCTTTCCGACGCGCATCGAGAACAAGACCAACGGCGTGACGCCGCGCCGCTGGCTGTTCCAGGCCAATCCCGGCCTGACCCAGCTGATCGAAGAAGCGATCGGCCCCGGCTTCAAGGACGACATCACCCAGCTCGCCAAGCTGGACCCTCATGCCGAGGACGCGGGCTTCCGTGAGAAGTTCGTCGCCATCAAGCGGCAGAACAAGCAGCGTCTCGCTCATCTCGTGGAAGAGCGCCTCGCGATCCATCTCGACCCGAATGCGATCTTCGACATTCAGGTCAAGCGCATCCACGAATACAAGCGCCAGCTCCTGAACATTCTGGAGACGGTTGCCCTCTACGAGCAGATCCGCTCGCTGCCCCATCTCGACTGGACGCCGCGCGTCAAGGTTTTCGCTGGCAAGGCGGCTCCCTCCTATGTCCAGGCGAAGGAGATCATCCATCTCGCCGGCGACGTGGCGCGGGTGATCAACTCCGACCCGACGGTGCGCGGCCTCCTCAAGGTCGTGTTCATCCCGAACTACAATGTGAGCCTCGCCGAGATCATCATGCCGGCCGCCGATGTGTCGGAGCAGATCTCGACCGCCGGCCTTGAAGCTTCCGGCACGGGCAACATGAAGTTCGCCCTCAACGGTGCGCTGACGATCGGCACGCTCGACGGCGCCAATGTCGAGATGCTGGAGCACCTGGGCGAAGAGAACATCTTCATCTTCGGCCTGAAGGCCGACGAGGTCGCGCGCAAGCGCGCCGAGGGCCATCGCGGACAGGGTGTCATCGATCAGCAGCCCATGCTGCGCTCGGCGATCGACTCGATCTCGGCTGGCGTCTTCAGCCAGGACGATCCGAACCGCTACGCCAATCTCATGAACTCGATCCGCGACCGCGACTGGTGGATGATCGCCGCCGACTTCCGCGCCTATTGGGACACGCAGCGCCAGCTCGACGTGCTCTGGAAGGACCGCGCGAAGTGGGATGCGATCGCAGTGCGCAACACGGCCCGGATGAGCTGGTTCTCGTCCGACCGCTCGATCGACGAATACGCGCACGACATCTGGCACGCCGGCCCCAAGGGCCGGTAATTCCCCCTTGGCCCAAAATTCTTTCGCCGCGACTAGTTCGCGGCGAAAAAACGTGTGGGCATGGCCTTCCCCTCGCTGGAAGGTCTGCCCGCTCACGCTATCTTGACGAGATAGAAACGCATCAAGACACTAGGGGGGATCGCGGGCCAAGCCGGTCGAGCAGCGATCTCTGGGGGGGAGAAACGGGATGGCCGATAGCCGGCGACTGGCACCGATTGCGCGCGACACCATGGCTTATGTTCTAGCCGGTGGTCGCGGTTCGCGTCTGATGGAACTGACCGACGACCGGGCCAAGCCCGCCGTCTATTTCGGCGGCAAGTCGCGCATCATCGACTTCGCCCTGTCGAACGCGGTCAATTCAGGCATCCGCCGAATCGGCGTCGCGACGCAGTACAAAGCCCATTCGCTGATCCGCCACCTGCATCGGGGCTGGAACTTCCTGCGCCCCGGCCGCAACGAGAGCTTCGACGTTCTTCCCGCCTCGCAGCGCGTCTCGGAAGACCAGTGGTATGCCGGCACGGCCGATGCCGTGTACCAGAACATCGACATCATCGAGGCCTACGCCCCCAAATACATCATCATTCTGGCGGGCGACCACATCTACAAGATGGACTACGAGATCATGCTCCAGCAGCATGTGGACACGGGGGCCGACGTGACCGTCGGCTGTCTCGAAGTCCCGCGCATGGAAGCGGTCGGTTTCGGCGTCATGCATGTGGACGAGAAGGGCCAGATCACCGACTTCATCGAGAAGCCCGCCGATCCGCCGTCGATCCCCGGCCGGCCGGACACGGCGCTGGCCTCCATGGGCATCTATGTCTTCAACACGGCCTTCCTCGCCGACCAGCTGCGCCGTGACGCGGCCGATCCGAAGTCGAGCCGCGACTTCGGCAAGGACATCATTCCCCATATCGTCAAACACGGCACGGCCTGGGCGCATTCGTTCAACACGTCCGTCGTGCGCTCGGCCGCCGAATACGGCGCTTACTGGCGCGACGTCGGCACGGTGGACGCTTATTGGCAGGCCAATATCGACCTGACCGATGTCGTGCCGCAGCTCGACATCTACGACCGCGACTGGCCGATCTGGACCTATGCCGACGTGACGCCGCCCGCCAAGTTCGTGCATGACGAGGACGGACGTCGGGGCATGGCGATCTCCTCGCTCGTTTCGGGCGACTGCATCATCTCCGGCGGCACGCTGCATCGCTCGCTTCTGTTCACGGGCGTTCGTCAGAACTCCTATTCCAAGCTGGACGAAGCGGTGATCCTGCCGGGCTGCCATATCGGGCGCGGGGCGCGCATCACCCGCGCCGTGGTGGATCGCGGCGTCCACATCCCGGATGGTCTCGTGATCGGCGAGGACCCGGAACTCGACGCCCAGCGCTTCCGACGCACGTCGAGCGGCGTCTGCCTCGTCACCAAGCCGATGATCGACCGGCTCAACTACAGATGACATCGGTCCTTTCCGTTGCATCGGAAGTCTTCCCGCTGGTGAAGACGGGCGGCCTCGCGGACGTGACGGGCGCTTTGCCTCTCGCGCTGGAGCCGCTCGGTGTCTCGGTGCGCACGCTGATGCCCGCCTATCCCAGCGTGATGGCGGAACTCGGCGACGCCGAGCCCGTCGCCGCGCTCCCCGATCTGTTCGGCGGCCCTGCGCGCATCTTGTCGGTGCGCCACGCCGGGCTCGATCTGTTGCTGCTGGACGCGCCTCATCTTTTCGATCGGCCGGGCGGCCCCTATGTCGGGCCGAACGGATACGACCATCCCGACAACTGGGCGCGCTTTGCCGCGCTCGGCAAGGCCGCGGCCGAGATCGGCCTTGGGCTGATCGAGGGCTATAGGCCCGACATCGTCCACGCCCACGATTGGCAGGCTGCGCTCGCGCCCGTCTATCTCGACGCGGCGGGCGGCGAGCGCCCGCGCACTGTCATCACCATCCACAATCTCGCCTTTCAGGGTGCCTTTCCGCAGACGATCTTTCCCGAACTCGGCCTGCCGGAGACTTTCTGGGGCATCGACGGGGTCGAGTATTACGGCTCGGTCGGCTTCCTCAAAGGCGGCCTGCGGGCGGCCGACCGGATCACGACGGTCAGCCCCAACTATGCCGGCGAAATCCTTCAACCCGCCGGCGGCATGGGCCTCGACGGGTTGCTACGGGGGCGCGCCGACCGGCTGGTCGGCATCGTCAACGGCATCGACACATCCGTTTGGGACCCCGCCATCGATCCGCATATCGCGGCGAGTTTCACGCGCGACGATCTGTTCCGCCGCAGCCTGAACAAACGGGCGCTGGAGGCGGAGTTCTCGCTGGAGGAGGACGAGTCGCCGCTTCTGGCCGTCGTCAGCCGCCTGACCTGGCAAAAGGGCCTCGACATCCTAGCCGACTGCGTGGACGACGTGGTGGCCGCCGGCTGCCGGCTTGTCGTCGTCGGCTCGGGCGACCGGCTTCTGGAGGGCGCGTTCCTGTCCGGCGCGGCGCGCCATTCCGGGCGCGTGGGCGTGCGCATCGGCTATGACGAGCTTCTGTCGCACCGGGTGCAGGCGGGCGCCGACGCCCTGCTCGTGCCCTCGCGCTTCGAGCCCTGCGGCCTGACGCAGCTCTACGCGCTTCGCTATGGCTGCCTGCCTGTGGTGAGCCGCGTCGGCGGATTGGCCGACACGGTGATCGACGCGAATTTCGCAGCCCTTGCCGCGAGCGCAGCCACCGGCATCGTCTTTGCGCCCGTGACGCGCGAGGCGCTTCTCGACGGAATGACCCGCCTCACCCGCCTTTATGCCGACGCGCCGACCTGGCGCGACATCCAGCGCTCCGCCATGTCGAGCGACGTGTCCTGGACCGCCAGCGCGCGCCGTTACGCCGACCTCTACTCGAGCCTTTCCGAGGAAAGCACCCGATGATCCGCACCGTCGCGACGACGCCCTTTTCCGACCAGAAGCCCGGCACATCGGGCCTGCGCAAGAAGGTGCCGCATTTCAGCCAGCCGAACTATGCCGAGAACTTCCTTCAGGCGATCTTCGACGCCACGGAGCGCCCGACCGGCTCGTCGCTGGTGATCGGCGGCGACGGCCGCTTCCTCAACGCCGAGGTCATCAGCAAGGCGATCCGCATGGCCGCCGCCAACGGCGTCGCCAAGGTCATCGTCGGCCAGAACGGCCTTCTCTCGACGCCGGCCGCCTCCAACCTCATCCGCCAGCGCAAGGCGGCGGGCGGCATCATTCTCTCGGCCTCGCACAATCCCGGCGGGCCGGACGGGGATTTCGGTATCAAGTACAACATCTCGAACGGCGGCCCCGCCCCCGAAGGCGTCACCGACGCGATCTACAAGCGCACGCGCGAGATCAGCGAATACAAGATCGTGGAAGAGGACGCGCCGGACCTCTCGGTTATCGGCACCTCGCGGCTCGGCGAGACGGAAGTCGAGATCGTCGATCCCGTGGCCGACTATGCCACGCTGATGGAAGACCTGTTCGACTTCGCGGCGATCCGCGAGGCGATCGCCGGCGGGCTGACGCTGCGCTTCGACGCGATGCACGCCGTCACCGGCCCCTATGCCAAGGAAATCCTGGAGAAGCGTCTGGGCGCGCCTGACGGCACCGTTCTGAACGGCGTGCCATCGGAGGATTTCGGCGGCGGCCATCCCGATCCCAATGTCGTCTGGGCCGCGCCTCTGGTCGATCTTCTGCTTGGCCCCACCGCCCCTGATTTCGGCGCGGCGTCGGATGGCGACGGCGACCGCAACATGATCCTCGGGCGCGGCATCGTCGTGACGCCCTCGGACTCGCTCGCGGTTCTGGCCGCCAACGCGCATCTGGCGCCGGGCTACAAGCGCGGCATCGCCGGCATCGCCCGCTCCATGCCCACCAGCGGCGCGGCCGACCGCGTGGCGCAGAAGCGGGGCATCGGCATTTACGAGACGCCGACCGGCTGGAAGTTCTTCGGCAATCTGCTCGACGCCGGCAAGGTGACGATCTGCGGCGAGGAAAGCGCGGGCACGGGCTCGGACCATGTGCGCGAGAAGGACGGTCTCTGGGCCGTTCTGCTCTGGCTGAACATCCTCGCCGTGCGCAAAGAGTCGGTCGCCGAGATCGTCAAGTCGCACTGGGCCGAGTTCGGCCGCAACTACTACCAGCGCCACGACTATGAGGAAGTGGACAAGGCGGCGGCCGAAGGGTTGATGGAAAGCCTGCGCGATCGTCTGGCCTCCATGGCGGGCCAACGCTTCGGCACGCTCGTGGTCTCGGAAGCCGACGACTTCTCCTACAAGGACCCGATCGACGGTTCGGTCTCGACCAGTCAGGGCGTGCGCATCGTCTTCTCCGGCGGCTCGCGCATCGTCTTCCGCCTGTCGGGCACGGGCACGGTCGGAGCGACGCTGCGCGTCTATATCGAGCGTTTCGAGCCGGACCCGGCCAAGCACGATCTCTCGATCGAAGAGGCTTTGGGCGAACTCGTGCGCACGGCCGACGCGATCGGCGAGATCACCAAGCGCACCGGCCGCGCGGAGCCCGACGTTCGCACGTGAGCGCTTTGGACCGATCGCCCGGCGCCTCGCGGCTGCGGGCGATCCGCCCCCTTCATTGGGGTCTGACCTTCGGGGTCGTGGCGCTCGCGGCCACGACCCTCCTTCTGATGGGCCGCGTGCCGATCTGCCAATGCGGATATGTCAAACTCTGGCATGGCGCGGTGCAGAGTTCGGAGAACTCGCAGCATATCGCCGACTGGTACTCCCCCTCCCATCTCATCCACGGCTTCCTGTTCTTTGGCGCGCTCTGGCTCGCGGCGCGGCGCTGGCCGATGGGGCGCAGGCTCGTTCTCGCCACGCTCATCGAAGCCGCCTGGGAGATCGTCGAGAACACCGATGCGGTGATCCGCCATTATCGCGAGACGACCATCTCGCTCGATTATTTCGGCGACAGCGTCCTCAATTCCGTCTCCGATATCGGCTTCATGATTCTGGGCTTTCTTCTGGCCGCGCGCTTGCCCGTCTGGCTCACTCTCGTGATCGCGCTCGGCTTCGAGATTCTCACCGGATGGCTGATCCGCGATAACCTGACCTTGAACGTCCTCATGCTTCTTTATCCGCTGGACGCCGTGAAGGCGTGGCAGGGCGGCGCCTGATCGGCGCTCCGGGACCGGGAGACGACGGGCTTGTTCAGCATCACCAGGGAGCGCGGCGCGCCCATCCGGCTCGGCGCCAGCGTCGAGGCGGACGGCGTGCACTTCGCCGTCTTCTCCGCTCATGCGGATCGGATCGAGCTATGCCTGTTCGACCCGGCCGGCATCCAGGAAAGCCAGCGGCTTCCCCTGTCCGGCCGCACGGAAGGCGGCGTGCATTTTGGCTTCGTGCCGGGCCTTGCCCCCGGCGCGCTCTACGGCCTGCGCGCGCACGGCCCGTTCGCTCCTCACGAAGGCCATCGCTTCGACGCCTCGAAGCTCTTGGTCGACCCTCACGCGACGCGGCTCGACCGCCCCTTCCTCTACCATCCCTGGCTCGCCGCACCGCCCGAACGCCGGATCGATACCGCGCCGCTCGTGCCTCGCGCAGTGGTGGAGGACCTCAGCCGCGACGCGCGCCCCCTCCCCTTCGCTAAGCCGGGCTTCACCTATGAACTGCCCGTGCGCGCCTTTTCGCAGATGCGCCCCGATTTGCCCCAGCGCCTTCGTGGCACGCTGGCGGCGCTGGCCGAGCCCGCCTCGCTCGACCATCTGACGCGGCTTGGCGTCGAGACGGTGGAACTCATGCCGCTGGCCGCCGCAATCGACGAGCGCCACCTGTCGGCCCTCGGCCTCACCAATGCCTGGGGCTACAACCCCATTCCCCACGGCGCGCCCGATCCGCGCCTCGTGCCCGGCGGCTGGCCGGAGGTGCGCCGCGTGGTGGAGGCGCTTCACGCGCGCGGCATCCGCGTTCTCCTGGACGTGGTGCTGAACCATTCGGGCGAAAGCGACCGCTATGGTCCTACGCTGTCCTATCGCGGGCTGGACAACAAGAGCTACTATGCCGCCTCGCCGGATGATCCGGACGCTCTGGTGAACGACACCGGCACCGGCAACACGTTCGCGCTCTGGCGCGAGCCGGTCGCCAGAATGGCGCTGGACGCGCTCAAGAACTGGGTGGAAATTGGCGGCATAGACGGGTTTCGCTACGATCTCGGCACCGTCCTCGGCCGCACGCCGGAGGGCTTCCGCCCCGACGCACCGCTACTTCAGATGATCGCGGCGGACCCCGTGCTGAAGGATCGCGTTCACGTCGCCGAGCCTTGGGACATCGGCCTCGGCGGCTATCAGGTCGGCGCCTTCCCCAAGCCCTTTCTGGAATGGCAGGATCGGTTCCGGGACGATATCCGGCGCTTCTGGCGGGGCGATGCCGGCACGGTCTCGGCGCTGGCGACGCGCCTGTCGGGCTCGCCCGATCTGTTCGACTCGAAAACGCGCGTGCCGTCCGACGGCGTCAATTTCATCGATGCCCATGACGGGTTCACGCTGCGCGATCTCGTCAGCTACGAGACCAAGCACAATGGCGCCAATGGCGAAGGCAATCGCGATGGCCATGGCGACAATCATTCCTGGAACAATGGCGCGGAAGGGCTGACGCGCGATCCCGGCATTCTGGAGCGCCGCCGACGCGATGTGCGCGCGCTTCTGGCGACGCTGTTCGTCGCGCGCGGCAATCCGATGATCGTGGCGGGCGACGAGCTGGGCCGCACGCAAGGGGGCAACAACAATGCCTATGCCCAGGACAACGAGACCTTCTGGATCGACTGGCCGGCTGCCGACGACGAGCTGATCGCCTTCACCGCGCGGCTTCAGCGCCTGCGCCGCGCCCTGCCTCCTCTTTCGCTCGACCGCTTTCTGACGGGCGAGACGGTCGAGGGCGAGACGGACGTCGTCTGGCTGCGCGCCGATGGCGGCGAGATGCGGCCGGAAGACTGGGCGGACGGCAACCGCGCGCTGCTCGGCCTGCGGCTGGCGGGCGGGAGCGAAGCCGCGATCGTCTATCTCAACCGGGGCTGGCAGCCCCTCGACATCCACGTGCCCGAGCCGGACGCCGGACGCAGCGTCTGGCTGGAGCTTCTGTCGGACCGCCCTGAGGCCGAGCCACGCCCCTTCGACATCGGGCAGGTTTTGACGCTTGGCGCACGCTCGGTCGCGATTCTGCGCGAGGGATAGGTCGGCGCGGCCACGACCTCGACGAACGACACGGCAAGGGGAAGCAGGGGATAGGCGGCCTGCCCCCTTTGCACCATCCCGTGCGAGATCCTAAATCCAAGGGGTCGCCGCGTCGGATACCCCTTCATGCCCATTCAGCTTTTGCCCGAAAACCTGATCGATCAGATCGCCGCCGGCGAAGTGGTCGAGCGGCCGGCAAGCGTGGTGAAGGAACTCCTGGAAAACGCGCTCGACGCCGGCTCGCGCCGCGTCGAGATCGTCACGGCGGGCGGGGGCAAGAGCCTGCTGCGCATCAGCGACGATGGCTGCGGCATTCCCGTGAGCGAACTGCCGCTGGCCATCCGCCGGCACTGCACGTCCAAGATGGCCGGCGGGTTGGAGGCGATCGACACGCTCGGCTTTCGCGGCGAAGCCCTGCCCTCGATCGGCTCGGTGGCGCGGCTGACCTTACGGTCCCGCGCGCGCGGTGCGGACGGGGCGCATGAGATTCGCGTGGACAACGGCGTGCAGGACGGACCGCGCCCGGCGCCGCTCTCGGCCGGCACGATGGTGGAGGTGCGCGATCTCTTCCACTGCGTGCCCGCCCGGCTGAAATTTCTGAAAAGCGATCGCGCGGAAAGCGCGGCCATCACCGAGACGGTCAAGCGCATCGCCATCGCCTTTCCCGCCGTGCGCTTCGAACTCGCCGGCGAGGACCGAACCGACACCGTGCTGGCAGCCGGCAGCCCGGAGGCGCGCATCGCGCAGATCGTCGGCGCGGAGTTCATCGACAACGCGGTGGAGCTGGATGCCCTGCGCGAAGGCGTGCGGCTCACCGGATGGGCGGGCCTGCCGACCTATCATCGCGGCAATGCGCAGCATCAATATGCCTATGTGAACGGGCGGCCGGTGCGCGACAAGATGATCCTTTCGGCCATTCGCGGGGCATATGTCGATTTCGTACCGCGCGACCGCTATCCGGTCTGCGTGCTCTTCTTCGACGTGGACCCGCGCGATGTGGATGTGAACGTGCATCCCGCCAAGGCCGATGTGCGCTTTCGCGACCCCGCTCTGGTGCGCGGCCTCATCGTCGGCGCGATCCGGCAGGCGCTCGGTGGCATGAGCCTGCGCGCTTCGACGGAAGGCGCGGACGGGCTGATGGCGCGCTTTCGCCCCGGCGGCATGAGTGGCGGCATGGCGGAAGCGCCCGCCCGCGAATCTCACACGGCGGCTTTCCACGCGGCGAGACCGGGCGCGGCGAGCCCGCAAGCTCCTTTCGCCTCTCGACCACCGCCCGCCGTGCCCTCCGGTATCGGCGCGCGAGCCGCTTCCGCTGTGCTCGGCCGGCGCGCGGGTGGCTTTCGCGAGCGGAGCGAGACGCCGTTCGACGCCGAGACCAGCTTCTTCCGACCGCTGGAAACGCCCCCCGGACCGCGCGAGCCCGCACCGCGCATGAGCGGCTTCGAGCCGCAAGCCCGCCCGGTGCGTGAAAGCGAGCAAGCGCCCGCGCCCGCCAGCGCGGAGTTTCCGCTCGGCGCGGCACGGGCGCAGATCGACAAGGCCTTCATCGTCGCCGAGACGAGCGACAGTCTGGTGATCGTCGATCAGCACGCCGCGCATGAGCGGCTGGTCTACGAGGCGCTGAAAGACGCGCTTCATGCCGATGCCATCCCCGCGCAGATGCTTCTCATCCCCGATGTCGTGGACTGCTCGGAAAGCGAGGCCGAGCGGCTGGCTGACGAAGCGGAGACGCTATCGCGCTTCGGCCTCGTGATCGAACGCTTCGGCCCCGGCGCGATCATGGTGCGCGGGACGCCGTCAATTCTGGGCGAAGTGGACGCCAAGGCGCTGGTGCGCGATCTCGCCGATGAGCTGTTCGAAGGCGGGCAAGTGGGCCTCAAGGCGCGGATCGACCACGTGGCCGCGACCATGGCCTGCCATGGCTCGGTGCGCTCGGGGCGACGGCTTCAGCCGGCCGAGATGAACGCGCTGCTGCGCCAGATGGAACGGACCCCTGGCTCGGGCCAGTGCAACCATGGGCGGCCGACCTTCATCGAACTGAAGCTCGTGGATATCGAGCGCCTGTTCGGCCGGCGTTGACAAGTTCCCCCTTGGAGCCGAACAGAGACGCATGACACCGGCGCGCGGCGACCGGCCCAATACAAGAGAAAACGGATGATGAACCGGATGGATAGCGGCGGCGAGGCCAAGCTGCAGTATGGCGATGGCGATTTCGAGGTCATCCGCCCGGGCGCTTATGTGCGCTGCGCTGTGACAGGTGAGCCCATCGCGCTCGACCTTCTGCGCTACTGGAACGTGGAGCGGCAGGAGCCCTATCGTGACGCCGAAGCTTCGCTTCAGCGCGAGTTGGAACTGGCGCCCGCGCGCAAGCGCTGACACTTCGCCAAGCGCGGGTGCTCTGACAAGCGCTGACGGCTCAGCGCGCGGAAAAGCGCGCGAACGCCTGCCGCAAGAGAGCTTCGGCGGTCTCTGCTTCGATCCACTGAACCTCGACATCGAGCACGCGAGCGAGGCGGTTGAGACCGCGCATCGGCCCATCCTGCCGTCCTTGGAAGCGCGCGCGGTCCTTGGCCGTGGTGACGAGATCGAGGCCGAGACTGTCGGCCTCGGCCAGCAGCTCGCGCGCGTCGTCCGGCTTGAACATGTGATGGTCAGGAAAGCTGCGGGTGGCGACGATCTCGGCCCCGGCAGCCTTCAAGGACGCATAGAACTTTTCCGGGTCCGCGATGCCGGCAAAGGCGAGGACGCGGCGGCCGGCGAAATCGCCGGCATTGGGAGAGCCAAGCGTGGCGCGATGAAGCGGCAGGCCGGCATCTCGCAATTGATGCGCCAAAGCCTCGCCCGGCGCGCCCTCTCCGATCAGAAGCGCGGCATCGGCATGGGCCAGCTGCGACCCCAGCGGCGCGCGCAAGGGGCCGGCCGGCAACACGCGCGCATTGCCGAGGCCCCGGCGCGCATCGGCCACGAGAAGCGCGACATCGACATGCAGCCGCGCGCTCTGGAACCCGTCATCCATGATGACGAGATCGCAGCCGGCTTGGCGCAGAAGCTCGGCCCCCTTGGCGCGGTCGGGGGCAATGGCGGTCGGCGCGACTCCAGCCAGAAGCAGGGGCTCGTCGCCGACGAGATCGGCCCCATGCTGCGAGGGATCGACCAGAAGCGGGCTGCGCGCCGCGCCCCCATGGCCTCGCGACAGGAAGCCCGGACGATGGCCCATCGCAAGCGCAGCGCGACCCAAGGCCTGCGCGGTCGGCGTCTTGCCCCCGCCTCCGACCGTCCAGTTGCCGACGCAAAGCACGGGCAGCGGCACGCGCACCCGCGCGCCGCGCTCCAGATTGCGCCGTGCGATCCAGCCATAGGCGAGCGCCGGCGCGGCCAGCGCGCGGGAGGCCAAGCCCGGCTCACGCCACCAGAAGCCGGGGGCGGTACCCAGCAGCGCCATGTCAGTTGCCCCAGTCCATCCGGCAGGACAGGCGCAGCGGCAGGAGGAACGGATCGAGCGCGGCCATGGTGCGCTTCAGCGCGCCGCCCATATCGGCCACGCTGTCGCGCGCGGCGTCCATCATCTGCCGGCGCGCGGCGGGGCGGTCGAACAGTTCCGACACGGCCGCGCCGAGTTCGGCTTCGTCCTGCACGATCCAGGCCGCGCCCCGCTCGATCAGGCGGTGATAGACCTCGCGGAAATTCTGGACATAGCGTCCCGAAAGAATGGCCGTGCCGAGCATCGCCGCTTCCAGCGGGTTCTGCCCGCCCTCGCCCCGGATCGATTTGCCGATGAAGGCAACCTCGGTGAGGCGAAGATAGAAGCCCATGTCGCCCATCGTGTCGCCGAGAAAAATGTCGGTCGTGGGCGTCGGCAACTCGCCCCGGCTCCAGCGCGCCACCTGAAGCCCCTTGGCTTCGAAGTCGCGCTGGATGGCGTCCGCCCGTTCCACATGGCGCGGCACGATGATGGTCAGAACGCGCCCGCGCTCCTCCATGAGGCGCAAATGGATGTTGGCGGCCATCTCCTCCTCGCCCTCATGCGTGGACAAGGCGGCCCACACGGGGCGCATCCCGATGCCCTGGCGCGCGGCTTCGAGATCGAGAAGATGGGCCGGCGGCGCTTCCACATCGGCCTTCAGATTGCCGGCGACGCTGACGGCCCGCGCGCCGAGCAGATGATAGCGCTCGCCATCGATCTCGGACTGCGCCACGACATGGGCCAGCTTCGACAGGAGGGCTTCGGCGACGCCCGGCGCGGATTTCCAGCGCTTGAAGGAGCGGTCGGACAAGCGGGCGTTGACCAGAACCTGCGGAATACGGCGCGCGGCCAGCTCCGACATGGTGGTCGGCCAGATCTCGCTTTCCGCCACGATGGCGAGTTCCGGCTGCCAATGGTCGAGAAAACGCGACACGCAGGGTTTGAGGTCCAGCGGCACATATTGATGGATCACGCGGTCGCCGAGCCGCTCGGCGACGGTCGCCGCCGAGGTGACCGTGCCCGTCGTCATCACGATGGTGATGCCGTCGGCCGCGATCTCGGAGACGAGCGGCGAGACGGCCGCGCTCTCGCCCATAGAGGCCGCATGGACCCAGACGAGCGGGACGCCCGGCGGGCGGATCTCGCTCGGGATGCCGTAGCGCTCGCGTCGGCGCTCCTTGTCTTCCTTGCCCTTCGAGGCCCGCCAGCTCACATAGGAGCCGACCGCCGGATAGGCGAGAGAGCCGGCGACGCGATAGGCGGTCAAGGCCGCCTTGGCCCATCTGTCGTTCAATGGCTTGTCTTTCGGTCCGCCAAGTCCGCGGCCCGCCGATTCGCCCGTTCGATGGCGAGGGTCAGGCGGGCGCGAATCTCTTCCAGCTCGTCCGCGCTCGCGTGAGGCGGAACGAAGATCGGTTCCTCCATGATCACGGCAATGCGGCCGAAGGGCAGCGGGAGGGTGGTTTTGTCCCAGGTTTTTTCCAGAACCCGTCTGCGACTCGTGATCGCGGCGCTCGGCACGATGGGCCGACCCGACAGGCGCGCGAGCGTGACGATGCCGAGACCCGCCTCGCGCGGCACGCCCTTGGGCACATCCGCGATCATGCAGATGCCGAACCCATCGTCCAGCGCCCGCTTCATGCGGATCAGCGCGCGCACGCCGCCCTTCTGCGAGGCGGCCTCGCGCACGCGCCCGCCCGAGCCGCGCACCGTCTCGATCCCGAAGCGCTCCACCACGGCGGCGTTGATCTCCGCATCGGCGCTGCGCGACAGGAGCGCGAGATAGGGCAGATCGCGGGGCCGGAAGAAGGGCGCAAGCAGATGCTGCCCATGCCACAGCGCCACGATGGCCGGATGGTGGTCGTGCAGAATCGCATTGTAGTCGCTGGAGCCCGCCGCCTCGCGCTGCGAGGCGCGGATGGCACGCAGGCCCTCGAAGATCAGCCGGCCGACCACGCGCACGGCGCCGGGCGAGCGCGAAGCCGCCTTGAGGCGTCGTTTCAGACGCACCCGCCATTTGCGGCGTTTGGGCCGCGCGGCGGGCTCGGCGATCTGCTGGATGTCGTCCGGCGAGCCCGGCCCTTCGGCCTTGCTCACTGGCCCTGCGGGTCGAGGAGCCGGTGCATGTGGACGATGAAATAGCGCATGGCCGCATTGTCGACCGTCGCCTGCGCCTTGCCGCGCCACGCCGTCAGGGCCGAGGCGTAGTCGGGAAAGATGCCGACGATGTCGAGCTGCGACAGATCGCGGAAATCGACATGATCGAGGCTGGTCAGCTCGCCGCCGAACACGAGATGAAGCAGCTGCTTGGGCTTTTCTTCGCTGACCATAGGAACGATCTCCAGACTGAAACCAAAAGCGGGGCGGACAAGGGCTCAGACGGCCTCGGCGCCATAGTCGAGCAGGCGGCGCACGGTGCCTTGCGCCCCCGCCACGAGGACGCCATGCCTTTCCGGCGCGGGATTGTAAAGGTGCGGCGACCCATCGGCGCGCACGAGCTGCCCGCCCGCGCGCTCCAGAATGAGATCGCCGGCCGCGATGTCCCAGTCATTGGCGCGTGCGCCCACGAGCGTTCCGTCGAGCCGTCCGCTCGCCACCATGGCGAGGCGATAGGCGAGCGATGGCACGTTGGGCGCAAAATCGATCCGCTCGCCATGCCGGCGCTCCAGCTTGCGGCGCATGGAATCGGGCATCGAGAGAAGCAGCTTGCGCTTGTTCTCGCGGGCGGAAACGGCGATCGGCGCGCCGTTCATCCGGGCCGAGCCATCGGCCGTCGCGGTGAACACTTCGCCGAGCGCCGGCGCGTCGAGCACACCGGCCACGGGCCGCCCTGCGGCGATCACGGCGACCGAGATGCACCAGGTCGTCTCGCCGCGCAGAAAGGCGCGCGTGCCGTCGATCGGGTCCACCACGAAGAAGCGCTGCTCACCGGCGTCGGCGGCCTGCGCGGCCGTCTCCTCCGAAATCCAGCCATAATGCGGGCGCGCGTCCAGAAGCACGCGGCGCAGATGCGCGTCGGAGGCGAAGTCCGCCTCCGAGACCGGGGACGAGCCCTTCCACCAGACTTCGGGCTCGCGCTTCCAGAAGCCGAGCGCGATGCGCCCGGCCTCGGCGGCCGCCTGCCTGATCAGCGCGAGGTCTTCGTCCGGCGTGTGCATCCCTAGCGGCCCGCCACCGTCATCTCGCCGATGCGCAAGGTCGGCACCACGAGCGAGAAGCGGGCGTCTCCGTCATTGGCCGGCTCGACCGCCATGAACATGTCGGTGAGATGGCCTGCGATGGTGAATTCCGACACGGGGCCGGCGAGCTGGCCGTTCTCGATCAGGAAACCCGATGCGCCGCAGCTGTAATCGCCGGTCACGAGATTGGCGCCATGGCCGATCGTCTCGGTGACATAGATGCCCTGATGCGTGTCGGCGATCAGCTCTGCCGCCGAGCGCGCGCCGTGGGTCATCGTCACATTGGTCGAGGTGGGCGACACGCCGCCCGAGGAGCGCGCGGCGCGCCCGTTGGACGGGAGGCCGAGTTCGCGCGCCGTGGCGCTGTCCAGCGTCCAATGACGCAGGATGCCGTTCTCGACCAGCATCAACCGTTCGCCGCGCACGCCTTCGCCGTCGAAGGGGCGCGAGCCCGCGCGGCGCGGCAGCTGCGGATCATCGATGAGGTCGATGCCCTCGGGCAGCACCTGCTCGTTCATGCGGTCCTTGATGAAGCTCGTGCGGCGCGCGATCGCCGCGCCGTTGAGCGCGCCGATCAACCCACCGATCAGCCCGCGCGACACGCGGGGATCGAGCACGATCGCGTAGCGGCCCGTCGCGACCTTGGCCGGGTTGAGACGGCGCACCGCGCGCTCGCCCGCGCGCCGGCCGATCGCCTCCGCCGCATCGAGATCGCCCGCGTGGATGCGCGAATCGAAATCATAGTCGCGCTCCATGCCCGTCCCCTCGCCCGCCAGAACGCTGACGGAGCGCGAGAAGCCCGAGCGCCGGCGCTGGCCGGCAAAGCCGGTGGAGGTCACGAGCACGAGGCCCGTCGTGCCGAAGCCGGCCGTCGCGCCGCTGGAATTCGACACGCCGGAAACACCGAGCGCGGCCGCTTCCAGCGCCTTGGCCTCCTCCACCAGCGCCTCGCCCTCGGGCTCGGTCGGGTCGTAGAGGTCGAGCCCGTCCGCGCCGTCCGACAAGAGTGCGGCATCGGCGAGACCCGCATAGGGATCGACCGGCGACACACGCGCCATGGCGACGGCCCGCTCGGCCAGCCGCGCGGCGTCCGAGCGCAGATCGGAGGAGACGGTCGCCACGCGCCCGCCCACGAAGACCCGCAGCGAGACCTCGTCGCTTTCGCTCGATTCCAGTTCCTCGACGCGGCCCATGCGCACCTGCGCCGAGCGCGAGCGCGAGCTGACCACCGCCGCGTCGCACGCATCCGCGCCGGCGCGTCGGGCGGCGTCCACCAGCCGTCCACCGAGTTCGAGAAGGCGCGGGAAATCGTCATTCATGGGAAAACCGCCGAAACTTTTGCACTTGCACCATCTATTATGCCATTCGCTGCCTTCAAGCCGACTTCATCCGCCCGCCCCGGAGGATTCCCGTGGAAGAGACCGTTCCGCTATTCCTGGAAATTCTCCTAATCCTGGGCGGAGGGATCGTCGCCGGCACGCTGTTCAAGCGCATCGGCCTCGGTACGGTGCTCGGCTATCTCTTCGCCGGGATCGTGCTCGGCCCGGTCTTTCGCGTGGTGGAAAGCGGGCAGAACGAAATCCTGCATATCGGCGAACTCGGCGTCGTCTTCCTTTTGTTCATCATCGGGCTGGAACTCAAGCCCTCCCGTCTCTGGGCGCTGCGTCGGCAGATCTTCGGCCTCGGCCTCGCGCAGGTCGTCTTGACCGGCGCGGCGCTCTCGCTCGCCCTCTCCTTCCTGCCGTTCGGCTGGCGAGCCGCGACTGTGATCGGCTTCGGCTTCGCCCTGTCCTCCACCGCCTTCGCGCTTCAGCTGCTGGAGGAAGCGGGCGAACTCAACACGCGCTTCGGCCAGACCTCCTTCTCCGTTCTCCTGTTTCAGGATCTCGCCATCGTGCCGCTTCTGGCCGCGCTGCCGCTCCTGGCGCCGGGCGGGAGCGAAGGCACGGGGATCGACGTGCGCGAGGTCGCCATGAGCTTCGGCGCGCTCGGCGCGCTCGTGCTTTCGGGCCGCTATCTCCTGAACCCGCTGTTTCGAATCCTCGCCAATGCCGGCGCGCGCGAGGTGATGATCGCGGCCGCGCTTTTCGTGGTGCTCGCCTCGGCGCTGCTCATGGCGCTGGCCGGCTTCTCCATGGCCATGGGCGCTTTCATCGCGGGCGTGCTTCTGGCCGAATCCAACTACCGGCATGAGTTGGAAGCCAATATCGACCCGTTCCGCGGCCTGCTTCTCGGCCTGTTCTTCATCGCGGTCGGCCTGTCGCTGGACATCAACGTGATCGCCGAGAACTGGTGGATCATTCTTCTGGCCGCGCCCGCGCTGCTTCTGATCAAGGCGGCGATCCTGTTTCCGCTGTGCCTTCTCTTCGGCGAAAGCCGGCAGACGGCGCTGCGCACGGCGCTGATCCTGCCGCAGGGGGGCGAGTTCGCCTTCGTGCTCTTCTCGGCGGCGTCCTCGGCCGCGATCTTCGATGGGCAGATCGGCTCGCTTCTCGTATCGGTCGTCACGCTCTCCATGGCCCTGACGCCGCTGGCCGACTATCTCGGCCGCCGCCTGTCGGGTGAGGACGCGGAACTGGAAGAGCTGGAGGAGGACTTTGCGGGCGCGGGCGCCGATATCCTGATGATCGGCTTTTCGCGCTTCGGGCAGATGGCGGCGCAGGTGCTGCTTTCCAGCGGCCACGACATGACGATCATCGATTCTTCGGCCGAACGCATCAAATCGGCCGGGCGCTTCGGCTTCCGCATCTATTTCGGCTCGGGGCTGCGGCGCGACGTGCTTCTGGCGGCGGGCGTCCGGCAGGCCAAGGTCGTCCTGGTCTGCACCAACAAGCCGGAGGTGACGAACGGGATCGTCGATCTCATCCGTTCGGAATTTCCCGAGACGCGGCTCTATGTGCGCTCCTACGACCGCAACCACTCGCTCACTCTGCGCGAGCGCGGCGTGACCTTCGAATTGCGCGAAACCCTGGAATCGGCGCTGCGCTTCGGCGGCGAAACGCTGCGCGAACTGGGTCTCGAGCCCTCCCGCATCGCCGAGATCGTGGACGATGTGCGCCAGCGCGACGCCGAGCGGCTGGCGCTGCAGCAGGCACGGGGCGCGGGCGTCGGCGGCAGCGTGCTCGCGCCTTCGCGCGTCACACCCGAACCTCTGTCGCGTCCCCAACGCGCGGATGGCACGGAGCGCCAGCCCCGTGGCGCGCCGCCCCGCTATCTACGGGAGGCGATCTCCTCCAGCGGCGAAACAGCGGCGCCGCCCTCTTGAGTGGGCGGTATCGTCCTAGCTCGGTTCCACCTATCCGACGGTTCGATCGCGCGCCGGCTCGAGGGGGCCAAGGACGTCCAGGCTGGACATGGAGGTGAGGCCGATGTCTTGCGGAGCTTGGGATTTTCTCCCCCGCAGGAGATGGCGGGCCGGCATTTCGACCGTGTGGTACACAAGCGCGGCGAGCGCCAGCGCCGTCACGACCGAAAGCACCATCCCGGACGCGCTCGAAAGATTGATCTCGAAACGATGCGCGGCTTTCTTGAGAATTTCGCGCCATGGCGAATGCACCATGTAGAGCGAATAGCTGATCTCCCCCAAATACAGGGCCACTGGACCGCTCAGGACACGGGCAAGATCGTCGCGGGGATTGACCAGCGCGACAAGAAGAGCGGCGAAGCAGAAGCCCAGCGGCACGATCAGGACCGGCTGGAACACACCCAGCATCAGCAGCGTCGCGGCGAAGACGGCCGCTCCCAGCCAGCGGAACTCCTGCAAGCGGTGACGAAGCCGGAGAGCCGCCTCATAGGCAAAGGCACCGAGGGCAAATTCCGGAACGACACGCAGAAGCGGATTCTGCTGCCAGAACAGCTGGAGGATCAGCAAAAGCCCGCAGAGGACAGCGATCCGAACGGCGACCGGGAGCCGGCAGGACAGGACCAGCGCGCCGGGATACACGAGATAGACAAACCATTCCGCCGACACCGACCAGGCCACGCCATTCGGCGCCGCGATCCCGAACCAGCCTTGCACAAGGGCCAGAGCGGCGAGAATGGCGCCGGGAGAATAATCCGCGGGCAGACCGCCCCCCGAATGGGCGGAGGCCAGTATCTGAAAGAACACAAGTACCAGAAGCATCGCAACGTGAACCGGGTAGATGCGGGCCAGCCGGTAGCGAAGGAATGTCGCGTAGCGCGCCGCGATTCGACCTTCGGCGAATTGCGCGCGATAGACATGGTGAATGATGAACCCGCTCAGGACGAAGAACAGATCAACGCCGAGATAACCGTTTAGCAATATTCGGTTGACGGCAGCGCCAGGGTCACCAACATGAATCGAATAATGGAAGCAGACGACCAAAAGCGCGGCGACAGCCCGCAGGCCCGTATGCGCCGGAAGAAGAAAGGGCATGGGACCTCGCGCGGCAATAGCGCGAATTGAGAGCATCTTCCCCTCCGAAATGCAAGCAAGAGTTGCGGAATGTCAGACTCATCGCGAAGCCGAGGGGTGGCTTGGACATGCGGCTTCGTGTTGGGGCAGTTCCCAGGGCGGAACCGGCGAAATCAGAGCGAGTTCTCTGATAGATTCCCGTTGGGGCCTACGTAATTCAATGAACAAGCGCCTTCAGTTCCACGCCGATCGTCTCGGCCTCGTCATGGTCGATCCCGCCAGCTTCGAAGTGGAGCAGCGCAAGCATGGCAAGGGGCGGCGCATCTGCTTCTCGTCCGGCGAGGCGATCACCGACAAGCGGCTGAAGGCGCGGGTCAAGGCACTGGTGCTGCCGCCGGCCTGGACGAATGTGCGCATTTGCGTGGAAGAGAACGGCCATATCCAGGCGGTCGGGCGCGACGAGAAGGGCCGCATCCAGTATCGCTACCATGATGACTGGGTGAACGTTCGCAATGCCGTCAAGACCGAGCGGCTCCTGCGCTTCGGCCGCGCCCTGCCCAAGCTGCGCCGGCGCATCGAGAAGGATCTGAGGCGCAAGGCGCTGGACCGGCGCACGACCTCGGCCGTCGCAGCCCGGCTGATCGACGTGTCCGCCATGCGGCCGGGTCACGAGAAATATGCCGAGGATGGCGGGCGCGGCGTCGCTTCGCTGCGCAAGGGCAATCTGACGCTGAAGAAAAGCCGCGCCGTCCTGAAATTCATCGGCAAGTCGCGCAAGCTGAACACAGTCGAGATCGAAGATCGCAATCTCGTACGCTCGCTCGAAAAGATGCGCGCGCAGCGCGGCAAGCGCCTGTTCCGCTTTCAGGGCGAGGATGCGCGCCCGCGCGATCTCACCGCGACGCTGCTCAACGATTATCTGAAGGACGCCGCCCACGCGAAAATCTCGGCCAAGGATTTCCGCACCTTCCACGGCTCGGCCGAGGCACTGCGCTTTCTCGTGGAAGAGGTGACGCCGGCCGAGGCCGATACGGATGCCAAGCGCCGCCGCGTGATCGCCAAGGCCATGCGCGCGGTCAGCGAGGTGCTGCGCAACACGCCGGCCGTCGCCCGCGCCTCCTACGTCCACCCCGAAATCGTCTCGGCTTTCGAAGCGGACAAGCTGCCGCGTGATCTCCTGAAGGGGCGCTGCCGCGAAGGGCTGACCAAGGCGGAAAGCGGGCTCATGCGGTTTCTCGAGGAAAACGCCACGCACCCGCCGAAGCCCGGCGATGCGACCAAACCGGCCTAACCCGCTAGTCGCAGCCGCGCCTCCAGCGCCTCGCCGATCCGCCGCTTGGCGTCTTCCCGCACCATAGCGGTCTCTTCGATGATCACGCGCGCGCGCATGAAGTCGAGCACCTTGTAGGTCGAAACCTCGGGCTGGATCAGCACATCGGGCGACACGCAGGCGAGCTTGGCGCGGATGATGGCGTGCATCATCAGCTGCGACGCGCCGAACATGGCCTCCATCGGCGATGGCAGAAGCGTGCCCGTATTGACCGGGCCGCCGGTCACGTCGGAGGCGACCACGAAATCCGTATCCTGCGACACAATGTCGAAGGGCATGGGATTGCTGATGCCACCGTCGATCAGCACCTCCTCGTCGCGCCGCACGGGGCGGAACACCGCCGGCAGGGCGACGGACGCGCCCACAGCGCTGGCGAGGTCTCCCTCGCGCAAAGGACGCTCGCAGCCGGCAAAGAAGCTCGTCGCCATGACGGTCAGTGGAATGCGAAGGTCAGCGAAAGTCTTGGGAACGATATCGGGCAGAAACACCGCCACGACCTTTTCGGCGTTCAACTGCCCGAAGCGGAAGCCGCCATCGGCCAGGAACTCGCTGATATTGGCCGGGCGCGTGCGCCAGAGCTTGCCCATCACGAGCCGGCGATGGGCGAGCGACTGGAGAACGTGGTCCTCGATTTCGAGCCCGGTGAGACCGGCGGCGTAGGCCGCGCCCATCAGCGCGCCGATCGAGGTGCCCGCGATATGGGAAGGGCGCAGGCCCAGTTCGTCCAGCGCCCTCAGGACATGGATATGCGCGATGCCCCGCGCCCCTCCCCCGCCGAGCGCCAGCCCGAGGCGCGGCTCGGCGGAAACGGCGGACGGGATCGTATGCTGGTTCATGGCTGACGGTGCCTCGCTCGGGTTCGGCGCACTCAAGATGGAACGCCGCGCCCGGTTCGCCAAGGCCTGGATTTGGAGCCGGGGACAGAACCCTGAGGCAGAAAGCCGGCGAGGGACTTGCGTTGCCGACGAGGCGCCGAGCGCAGACGATGCAGCGCAGGGCCAAGCATCGGCAACGATGATCGGGGGCGCAAGGACCCGGCGGATCGACCCGCAGGGTTTTGGCCCCGGCTCTTAGCTACCGGCCTGACCGACCGTCACGAAACTCGGGTCGGTGGCGAGCAACTGCTTGGCGACACGCTTGGTGTCATCCAGCGTCACGGCGTCGATCAGGCCCTGGCGCTTCTGGATATAGTCGATGCCGAGGTCTTCCAGCTGGATGCCGACCAATGTCGAAGCGATGGAAAGCGAGGACGAAAGGTTCTGAACGGCATAGGAGCCCTTCACATAGGCTTTCGCCTTGGCCAGCTCGTCCGCTGTCGGCCCGTTCTCGGCCATGCGCTTCAGCTCGGCGCGGATGATCGAGACGCTTTCCTTGGCCTTGTCGGCGCGCGTCGCGGTGGAGCCCGCCAGCATGGCCGCATGGTCGAAGCTCGAAAGCCCGGTGCCCACACCATAGGCCAGACCCCGCTTCTCGCGGATTTCCTGATAGAGGCGCGAGGAGAAGGTGCCCCCGCCCAGAACATGGTTCACCAGATAGGCGGCGAAGAAGTCGGGGTCCTTGCGCTTCACGCCCGGCAACGCAAACTGAATCTGCGTCTGTGGCACGTCGAGGGCGACAGCCTCGACCTTGCCGGTCACCGGCTGGATATCGGGGATGGCCGTGAGTTCGGCCTTGTCGCGCAAGGGGCCGAAGGTTTCGTCCAGCCGCCGCTTCAAGGTTTCGGCATCGATGGCGCCGACCACGCCGACATAGAGATTGTCCTTGGCGAAGACCTTCGAGCGGAAGCTCTTCAGATCGTCGGCCGAGACGGCGGCGAGGCTTTCCTGCGTGCCCTCGACCGGGCGTGCATAGGGATGATCCGGGAACACGGTGCGGCGGAAGGCGCGCGAGGCGAGCGTACCGGGGTCCTGCTCGTTGGCGCGAATATTGGCGGCGATCTGGCCGCGAATGCGCGCCACCGGCTCCTCGTCGAAGCGCGGCTCGTTGAGCGAAAGCTTCAGAAGACGGAAGGCCTCGTCCTCGTTTTCCACGATGGTACGGAAATTGCCGGAGAAATTGTCCATGCCCGCGTCGTAGGAGAGCGCGACGCCGAGCTCGTCCAGCTTGGCCTGGAAATCCTGGCTCTTAATGTCGCCCGCGCCCTCGTCGAGCAGGCCGGACAGGAGGTTGGCGGTGCCCTCCTTGCCGGCCGGGTCCTGCGTCGAGCCCGCGCCCTTGAAGGCGAAGCGCATGGCGATCAGCGGGTTGGTGTAATCCTCGACCAGAAGCGCGTGAATGCCGCCGGGGCTCGTCACTTCCTTGATGTCCACCGCCTCGGCGACGGAGGCGAGCGACAGGACAGTGAGGGCGGTGAAGCCGAGAAGCGAGGCGGCGCGGCGCAGGGGCGCGGTGAAAGCGTTCATATGCGTGTTCCCTTGGCCAGAATCAGGAGCGGGTGTCGCCGGAAACCGGCGCGCCGGCGGTCGGGTCCACCGCACCGGCGGCGGCGGGCGAGCCATCCGGGGCCTTGGCCTCGGCGCTGGACTCGACGGAGGCCGGCAGAAGCGTGCCGACGACGGAGCGCTTCTTCTGGAGATAGGCGCGCGCGGCGGCGTTCACCTGATCCACCGTGACGGCCTCAATCCGATCCGGCCAGCTCTCGATCTCGGCGATGGTCTGCCCCGTCGAGAGCGCCGCGCCGTAGCGCCGCGCCATGGAGGCCTGATTGTCGCGCTGATAGATCAGCGCCTTGCGCACGCGGTTCTTGGCCGCTTCCAGCTCGGCCGGCGTCACGCCCTCGCGCACGATCTTTGCGACCTCGGCATCCACGGCCTTCTCGACCTGCTCCAGCGTCGCCTCGCCGCGCGGCGTGCCGTAGGTCATGAACTGGCCGTCATCCAAGGCCGTGCCCTGGTAATAAGCGCCGGTGCCGGCCGCGATGCCCTGGTCCACGACCAGCGCGCGATAAAGCCGGCTGGTCGCGCCGCCGCCCAGAATATCGGCCAGCAGATCGAGCGATTCCGCCTCGCCCGGCTTGGCCGTATTCTCGGACGGCACGAGATAGGTCGTCTGCACGCTCGGCTGCGTCACGCGCGGATCGGAGAGTGTGACAGTGCGCTCGGCCCGCGGCTCGGGCTCCTGCGGGCGGTGGCGCTCGCCGGGCTCGGCGCGGCGCTTCACCTTGCCGAAGGTCTCCTCCGCCATGGCGCGGACCTGATCCAACGTCACGTCGCCGGCCACCAGAAGCGTCGCGTTATTAGGCGTATAATATTTGTTGTAGAAAGCGATCGCGTCGTCGCGCGAGAGCTTCTCCATCTCGTGGCGCCAGCCGATCACCGGAATGCCATAGTGCGAATTCTGGAACAGGGCGGCGTCCACGGCTTCCGACAATTGCGCGCCGGGGTCGTTGTCGATGCGCATCCGGCGTTCTTCGAGGATGACGTCGCGCTCGGGCAGGACGACCTCGTCGGTCAGCACCAGATTCTCCATCCGGTCCGCCTCGAAACCCATCATCTCCTTCAGCCGCTCGACCGGCACCTGCTGGTAGTAGGCGGTGTAGTCGTAGGAGGTGAAGGCGTTTTCCTCGCCGCCGATGGCCGACACGGCATTGGAGAACTCGCCCTCCTTATGCGTCTTCGTGCCCTTGAACATCAGATGTTCGAGAAAATGCGCGATGCCGCTGACGCCCGGCGTCTCGTCGGCCGAGCCGACTTTGTACCAGACCATCTGCGTGGCGATGGGCGCGCGGTGGTCGGGCAGGACGACGACCTGCAAGCCGTTCTCCAGCGTGAAGCTCTCGATCTTCGGCCGCTTGGCCTCCGCTTCGGCGGCCGCCTGGCTCTTGGCGGGCTGGGGGGCTTGGGCGAAAGCGGGCGAGAGCATGGTGCCGGCCATGGCGATGGCCAGACAGCCTGCGCTGAGGCGGCGAAGAGGAAACGTCATGTGGGAGAGGGTCCTCGCGTTCGGAACTTCGTCGGGGCTTGGGGCCGATATGCCGTCTGGGAAGAGAAGGCACCAATTACGTTTTTGTAAGGGCTGAAGACGAAAGGCGTTTTGGCCCCGCCGCGCGGGAGACGGCTCCGGCGCGCCGGACGGGGCCGGACAGGTCCGCCGTCAGACGCTGATCGGCTTGAGAAAACGCAGGCGCGTTTCGCCCATGGCGCGCTCGTCCAGAAGCTCGAGCCCGGCCACGGCCTCGAAGGGTGCGTTCAGCGCTTCTTCCAGAACGATCAGGCTGTCGGCCTTGAGCCAGCCGCCCGCGAGCGCCCCGGCGAGCGCCGCTTCGCCCAGCCGCTTGCCATAGGGCGGGTCGAGCAGCACGAGGTCGAAGGGCTCGATCGTGCCGGCATCACCCAGCTTGGTCGCGTCGCGGCGCAGGATCTTGGTGCAACCGCCGAGCCCGAAGGCCTCGATATTGGTGCGCAGCAACCCGCGCCCCTCGGCGCTTTCCTCCACGAACGTGCCGAAGCGGCATCCGCGCGACATCGCCTCCAACCCGAGCGCGCCCGTGCCGGCGAAAAGGTCGAGCACCCGGCCGCCGTCGAAACGGAAGCCCTGCCCGTGCTGGAGAATATCGAACAGAGCGCCGCGATGGCGCTCCGAGGTCGGGCGAATGCCTTCGCCCTTGGGCGTGGCCAGCGGACGCCCCTTCAGGGCGCCCGCCACGATCCGCATGGCCATGGAGCGTTACGATCGGTCGCCGCGCGGCGGGCGCGAGCCGCCAGGGCGTGGGCCACGGGGGCGATCGCCGCCGCCGGGACGATCGCCACGCGGGCGGTCACCCGTACGAGGGCGGTCGCCCGTGCGCGGACGGTCCCCGGCATTGGGTCGGTCGCCGCTGCGAGGACGATCACCTGTGCGGGGCCGATCACCGGACTCGGTGCGCGGGCGGAAGGAGCGCGGCTTGCTGTCGCGCTCCAACTGGCGCTCCTCGCGCTCGCGCTTCTTCTTCTCGCCCATGGCGCGGGCACCGGGCGCCATCCAGACATTGGACGAGCGCTTGGTCGGCGCCGCGCTCGGCCGGCGGGCCGGACGCTCGCCGGCATCCGCGCCCTCTTCGGCGCGCGGGCGGAAGGGCCGGCGCTCGCCGCCCTGCCCGCCATCCTCACGCTTGGAGCGGAACGGACGCGCCCCGCGCTCGCCATCTCCATCGCGGCCCGTGCGGGGGCCGCGCGGGGCCTTGGTATCCATGCGCGACAGCGCATCCTCGCGCTTGGCCGCGCCGAACTTCTTGCGGTTGGGCGTGGTGTCGGAGGCCGAGATCCATTCGCTGCCCGAACGTTTCGGACGCTCTTCGCTCTCGGTCGAGGCGGGCGACGAGCGACGCTCGGCCACGACAGGCTTGTTGGAGAAGGGATTGACGATGGGCGCGTCGAAATCGGCGCCCGATTCCTCGATCAAGGTCGGCCCGAGCTGCTCGCGCAGGGTCCGCCCATTGACCTCCAGCACGGCGCCCTCGGCGAGTTCGCCGAGCTGGAACGGGCCGAAGGACAGGCGGATCAGGCGGTTCACCTCCAGCCCGAGATGGCCCAGAACGCGCTTCACTTCGCGGTTCTTGCCCTCGCGCAGGCCGAGCGTCAGCCAGACATTGGAGCCCTGCGTGCGGTCGAGCGTCGCCTCGATGGCGCCGTAGAACACGCCGTCCACCGCCACGCCGTTGCGCAGATCATCGAGCCGCGCCTGATCGATCTCGCCATGGGCGCGCACGCGGTAGCGCCGCATCCAGCCGGTCGCCGGCAGTTCGAGCGTGCGCGCGAGCCCGCCATCATTGGTCAGGAGCAGAAGCCCTTCCGTGTTGATGTCGAGGCGGCCGATGGTCAGCACGCGCGGCATGTCCGCCGGAAGGCGGTCGAACACGGTCGGCCGGCCTTCGGGGTCGCGATTGGTGGTGACGAGCCCGGCGGGCTTGTGGAAAAGCCAGAGGCGGGTGCGCTCGATGGCCGGCAGCGGGCGACCGTCGATCTCGATCTGGTCGCTCATGCGCACGTCGATCGCGGGCGAATCCAGGCGCTTGCCGTTCAGCGTCACGCGGCCATCGGCGATCATGCCTTCCGCGTCACGACGCGAGGCGATGCCGGCGCGGGCCAGACGCTTGGCAATGCGCATCGTGTCGTCGCCGCCCGTGCCGACCTCGCGGCTGGCGGAGCGTTGCGGGCGGTCGCCCTGCGCCGAACGCGGCTCGAAGCGGCGCGGACGATCGCCGCTCTCCAGATCGCGCGGCTTGCGGTCGCCCGTCGCGCCATGCGACAGGCGGCCATAGGAGCGCGGCTTCTCGACCTTGCCGTCTGCCCCGGTGCGCGCGCCGCCATGGCTGTACATGCCGCGCGAACGCGGAACGAAGGGCTTGTCACCACCCTCACCCTGCCCGCCTTCGGAGGAGCGACGCGCGGAAGGCTTGCCCTCGCCGCGCGGGCGGAAGGAGCGCGCTTCGCCCTCGCCCCGTTCGGAACGACCCCGGAACGGCTTGTCGCCACGCGGCGCACCGCGCTCGCCGCCGCCTTCGCGGGAACGGAACGGACGGCCTTCGCCCTCGGTGCGCGGACGCTCGGAGCGCCCCTCGCCCTCGGTGCGCGCCCGGAAGGATCGGTCGCCGCGCGGTGCGCCGCTGCGCTCAGCCCCGCCTTCGCCGCGCGGACGGAACGAGCGTCCCTCACCGCCGCCGCTGCGCTCGGAGCGCCCACGGAACGGCTTGTCGCCAGACGCCGCCGAGCGGGAGCCTGTGCCCTCGCCGCGGGGCCGGAAGGGCTTGTCGCCGCGCGCGCCGGAGCGTTCGCCCTGGCCCTCAGCCTTCGCGCGGGCCGGGCGTCCTTCGCCCTCGCTGCGCGCGCGCGCCGGCTTGTCGCCGCGCGGGGGCCGACCTTCGCCGGATGCGCCACGGCTGCGGCCGGAGCCGCCCGTGCCGCGTCCGCCGCGCCCAACTCCACCCTTGCCTTTGCCGCCCGAAGGGCCGTCCGTCTCGTCGCTCATCTTTTCGCTATGCCTTGTTTCGCGCGACGCATATCAAAAACCCGTCGTTGAAACGAGGGAAACCGCGTGTCCCGCATGAGTTCCATGGATGAAGCGCTGATCGAGGCCCGTCTGGCCGCTGGCCGGGACGAGACGCCGGTCGGCGCCGTGATCGTATTCGAGGATCGAATCATCGCCCGCGCGGGAAACGAAACCCGCGCCCTGCACGACCCGACGGCGCATGCGGAAGTCCTGGCGATCCGCCGCGCCTGCGCGGCCGTGGGCGAGGAACGCCTGCCCGGATTCGATCTGTATGTCACGTTGGAGCCCTGTGCGATGTGCGCGGCGGCGATTTCCTTCGCGCGCATCCGGCGGCTCTATTTCGGGGCGTCGGACCCCAAAGGCGGCGGTGTGGAAAACGGACCGCGCTTCTATGCGCAACCCACCTGCCATCATGCGCCGGAGGTGTATTCGGGAATCGGCGAACAAGCGTCCGCCGAACTCCTTCGCGATTTCTTCCGCGCCAAACGGGGGTGACACCCCAGCGCTCGGCGCGGCAGGTGCGGGTCAGAACGGCCAGAGGCTGCCGAGCTTGCTGGCGACGCTGGTGGTGCCCTTGGCGCGGCGCTCCTTGACCTCCTCGTCCTCGCCGGGGTCGCCCACGGGGGCGGTGGCGGCGGGCTGGCGATAGGTCAGCGGCGGCTCGGAGAGATACTTGCGCTGGTCGGGGCTGCCCTGCTGGCCCACCGTGCGCGCGGCCGAGGCCTGCGTGCGCTGGCCCGCCATGGTGCGCGGGTCGATCCAGCTATTGTCGTCGTCCTGCTGGCGGCGGAAGGAGGCGGCGGGCGTTTCGACGTCCATGCCATCCTTCTTCGAGGTCATGAAGCCGACCGGAAGAACCCCGTCCGGATTGGGCGCGGCGGCGTGAAGCCGGCCACGGCGCATCTCGGGCGATTCGGGCAGATTCGGATCGACCACCGCATCGCGCGGCGGCGGCAGGGCGCCGATGCTCTTGGGCTTCACCAGTTCGGCGCGCGGAGAATAATCGACGCGCGGCTTGTTGGAGCCGCCCAGAGACACGGCATTGTCGATGTCGTTGAACAGCTGCTGCCCCTGGCTGACGCCGGTGCCGTAGGTCGGCCCCATGCAGCCCGAAAGGGCCGTGGTGCAGCCGATCAGCGCGAGAACCCGCAGGCGGGTCGTTGCAGACGTCATGCTGGATTCTTCCCCTCACGCTCGAAGCCGCCCGCGCTCGACAAGCGGCTTCGAAGCCTTATTTCGCGCGATCCCACGACATTCCGGCGATTTTGAGAAGCGGCTTTAGCTCAAAGCCGCTTCGCCGTCCACAAAGCTTAAATTCTCGTGAACAGACTTTGGATCAGGCCGCTGCGCGTGCAACGCCCAGTTCGCGCAGCGCCTCGGCGTCGCGCGGCGTCACATCGGGATAGTCCGCATCCGTGCCGACGAGAGGCGAGATCTTCCAGGACCGCTGGCATTTGCGCCCTTCGGCCTTGGACGGCACGACCGCAATTCCCGCCGTGTCGGCGAGACGGAACGCGCCGTCCGGCGCGGCGTCGGCTGAGACGGTCAGATCGCTGGTGATGCAGATTTCGGCAAAGTCCACCGAAGCCAGAAGCTGGCGCAAGGCCTCGTCCTCGACATGGACGATGGGCGCCGCCTCCAGCGAGGAGCCGATGCGCTTGGCACGGCGCTCCTCTTCCAGCGCGCCGGTGACGACGCGCCGCGCACGGCGTATCTTCGCCCAGCGCTCCGCCAGAGCCGCATCGCGCCATTGCGCGTCGCAGGCGCGGAACTGCTCCAGATGCACCGAGCGGGCGTCCGTGTGGCGCGACAGCCAGGCTTCCTCCATGGTGAAGGGCAGAAGCGGCGCGAGCCACGTCACCAGCCGGTCAAACAGGATGCGCACGACCTGCAACGCCGCCTTGCGACGAACCGAGGACGGCGCGTCGCAATAGAGCGCGTCCTTGCGGATGTCGAAGTAGAAGGCCGAGAGTTCCACGACCATGAAGTCGAGCAGCGTGCGGGTGATGCGCTTGAAGTCGAAAGCGTCATAGGCCTTCAACACCACATCCTCGATCTCCGAGAGACGGTGCAGCATCAGCCGCTCCAGCTCGGGCATCTCACGCAGCGCGACGTCCGTGCCGTCGTCGTGAGCCAGCGTGCCGAGCATCCAGCGGATCGTGTTGCGCAGCTTGCGATAGCTGTCGATATTGGTCTGGAGGATCGTCTTGCCGAGGCGCAGGTCTTCCGAATAATCCGAGGAGACCACCCAGAGGCGCAGAATATCGGCACCCGATTGCTGGATCACCTCCTGCGGCGTCACGACATTGCCGAGCGACTTCGACATCTTGCGGCCTTCCTCGTCCATGACGAAGCCGTGCGTCAGCACCGCATCGTAGGGCGCGCGACCGCGTGTGCCGCAGGCTTCCAGAAGCGAGGAATGGAACCAGCCGCGATGCTGGTCGGAGCCTTCGAGATAGAGATCGGCCGGCCATTTCAGGTCGGGGCGCTTCTCCAGGCAGAAGGCGTGCGTGCTCCCCGAATCGAACCAGACGTCCAGGATGTCGCGCACCATGGACCATTTCTGGCCGTCATGCGCGTTGCCGAGGAAACGCTCCTTGGCCCCGGCGGCGAACCACGCATCCGCCCCTTCGGCCGCGAAGGCCTCCAGGATGCGCGCGTTGACCGCCTCGTCCTTCAGCACCTCACCGTTCTCGTCCACGAAGACGCAGATCGGCACGCCCCAGGCGCGCTGGCGCGACAGAACCCAATCGGGCCGGTCCGCGATCATGGCATGGAGGCGGTTCTGGCCGGCGGCCGGCACGAAGCGCGTTTCCGAGATCGCCTTGAGGGCGCGCTCGCGCAGCGTGTCCTGTCCTGACGCGGGCCTGTCCGAGCCGTAGCCGTTCAGCGGCTGGTCCATATGGACGAACCATTGCGGCGTGTTGCGGAAGATGACCGGCTTCTTGGAGCGCCAGGAATGCGGATAGGAATGCTTCAAGCGCCCGCGCGCCATGAGATGGCCCACCGCCACCAGCGCGTCCATCACACGCTTGTTGGCGTCGCCCTTCTTGCCCTTGTCGTCGATGACGCGCGCCGCGCCACCGTCGGCGTCCGGCCCGAAGCCCGGCGCGTCCTTGGTGTAGAAGCCCTCGTCGTCCACGGGGAACGGGATCGTGGGGTCGATGCCGCGCGCTTCGAGGTCGCGGCGCGAGGCGATCCAGACATCGAAATCCTCGCGACCATGGCTCGGCGCGGTGTGGACGAAGCCGGTGCCCGCATCGTCGGTCACATGATCGCCCGACAGGAGTGGAACGGCGAACTCGTAACCGCCGGCCAGGCCTTTCAGCGGATGGTCGCACAGGAGCCCGGCGAGATCGGCGGGTGAGACATCGCGCAGCTTGCGGAAGCCGCCCTCCGGCACGCGCGCCTTGGCAAAGGCGTCGGCGGCCAGCGCATCGGCCAGAACCAGCCGCTCGCCATGGCGCGCCCAGCGCGGGTTCTCGGCATCATCAGGCGCCGTCACCTCATAGAGGCCGTAGGCGACGCGATCCGAATAGGCGACGGCGCGGTTGCCGGGGATGGTCCAGGGCGTGGTCGTCCAGATGACGATCCGCGCGCCGTCCAGCGGCCCGACATCGGGTGCGCCGGCCTTGGGGAAGCTCGATAAGGCGCCGCCGAAGGCCGCAGCATAGCCGGTCGCGGCCGGGCGCACGGGGAACTTCACCCAGATCGTGTCGGACTCGTGGTCGTGATACTCGACCTCGGCTTCGGCGAGCGCGGTCTTCTCGACCACCGACCACATGATCGGCTTGGAGCCGCGATAAAGCTGGCCCGACATGGCGAATTTCAGAAGTTCGCCGGCGATCACCGACTCGGCCTCGTAGTTCATCGTCAGATAGGGGTTCTTGAAATCGCCCTCGACGCCCAGGCGACGGAACTCGCCCGACTGCACGCCGACCCAATGCTCGGCATAGGCGCGGCACTCGCGGCGGAAGGCGAGCATGGCGGTGGAGTCGAGAAGGTCGGGCTTCGGCTTGCCCTTGGCGCGGTAGTTCTCTTCCTCGATCTTCCACTCGATCGGCAGGCCATGGCAGTCCCAACCCGGCACATAGTTCGAGTCGTAGCCGCGCATCTGGAAGGAGCGGGTGATAGCGTCCTTCAGCACCTTGTTCAGCGCGTGGCCGATATGGAGATGGCCGTTGGCATAGGGCGGGCCGTCATGCAGCACGTATTTGGGCCGGCCGGCGGATTCGCGGCGCAGCGTGCCGTAGAGGTCCATCTCCTCCCAACGCTGGAGCCATTGCGGCTCGGCCTGCGGCAGGCCGGCGCGCATCGGGAACTCGGTCTCGGGGAGATAGAGCGTCTTGGAATAGTCTTGGGCTTCGGTCATCGGTCCGGTTTCGAACGGGCCTGCATCGGGCGGGAGACACCCGGAAAGGCGTGTTGCAACGGAAAAAGGGGGAGGATTCGGCCCGGGCTGGCGGGCCGTTCAGGCGCATCCCGGCCTCCGCGCTCGCGTCGTGTCAGCGAGCGGCGCAAGCCGGGCGTCTAATTCGCGCACCGATACGGTTTCGCGCGCCAGGAAAAGCGGTCGAGGTTCCCATGCGCCCTCTCTATCAACCGCGCCCGTCGGAATAAAGCCCGTTCAAAAGGCGATCGCGCCATCCAGCGCCGAAAGCGGACGCGCGCCGGACAGAAGCGCCCTCGCCTCCTCGGCGTCACGATCCATGCGCTTCACCAGCGCCTCGACGCTGTCGAACTTCTCCTCGCCCCGGATGAAGCCGAACAGCGAGACGCTGGCCGCCTCGCCGTAAAGATCGCCCGAGAAGTCGAAGAGATAGGTTTCGAACAGGGCCGCGCCATTGTCGAAGGTCGGGCGGCGGCCGAAGCTCGCCACGCCGTCATGCAACGAGCCATCGGCGCGGCGCAGGCGCACCGCGTAGATGCCATGGGCCAGCACGCAGTCCTCGCCCAGCACCATATTGGCCGTAGGATAGCCGAGCGTGCGCCCGAGCTTCGCGCCATGGCCGATCACGCCCTCGAAGGTCCAGCGATAGCCGAGCAGGCCGGCTGCGGCTGCGACATCGCCGTTCATCAGGTCTTCGCGAATGCGCGAGGAGGAGACAACCAGCGCGCCCTCGTCGGCGAAAGCTTCGACAGCCGTGACCGCAAACCCCAACCGCGTGCCGGCCTCGCGCAGAAAGGGCAGATCGCCATGGCGGCGCGCGCCGAAGCGAAAGTCGAAGCCGGCCACGACATGCCCCGCGCCGAGATCGCGATGGAGCGTCTCTTCCACGAACGTCTCGGCCGGGTGCGAGGCGTATTCGAGGTCGAAAGGCTGTTCCACAACGGCCTCGACGCCGAGCGCGGAGAGAAGCCGCGCCTTCATCGGCGCGGGCGTCAGCCGGGCGACGGGAGCCTGCGGGCGGAAGACGGTGCGTGGATGCGGCTCGAAGGTCAGGCAGATCAGCGGCCGCCCTTCGGCCTCGGCGATCGCGCGCGCGGTCTCAATCACAGCCTGATGGCCGCGATGCACCCCGTCGAAATTGCCGATGGCCACGACGCCGCCGCGCAAATACGCGGGAAGCGCTGCGGCCGAGCCGATGCGCAAAATGGGCTTGGGTGCCGCTTCCATGGTCAGCGCAGGAACGGCTGGACGAAACGAGCCGTCAGTCCACGCCCGTCCAGCGCCTCAGCCAGACGCGCCGGATCGCCGTTTGCGTCCGCCAGTTCGTCGCGATGGATGCCGTCCGAGATGAAGAGGCAGTCGGCGCCGAACGTATTGGCGCCCTTCACGTCGGTGAACATGCCGTCGCCGATGCACAGGATCGGGACGCCGGCCTTGGGCAGGAGGGAACTCGCCACATCATAGATCGGCGGATGCGGCTTGCCGGCCAGATGCACGACCTGCCCCCGCTCGGCATAGGCGCGCGCGACCGCCCCGGCGCAGTAGATCAGCCGTTCGCCGCGGTGCACCACAATGTCGGGATTGGCGCAGATCATCGGCAGGTTGCGCGCCGCCATCCGGTCGAGAAGAGCGACATAATCGTCCGGCGTCTCGCGTTCGTCGTCGAACAGGCCGGTCGCCACCACGAGATCGGCCTCTTCGGGGGGCAGGAGTTCGAGACCGAGGCCCTCGAACAGGTCTTCGTTGCGCTCCGTGCCGATATGAAAGACACGGCGAGAACCGGCCGAGATCAGCGCGCGCGTGGCGTCGCCCGAGGTGACGATCGCGTCATAGCTGTCGCGCGATACGCCGAGCGCATCGAGCTGCTCGCGCACGCCCTCGGCCGGGCGCGGCGAATTGGTGAGCAGAACCACATGAGCCCCGGCCCGGCGTGCCTCGGCCAGCGCGGCGACGGCCGGCGGGTTGCGCGCCTCGCCATCGTGCACCACGCCCCAGACGTCGCAGAAGATGGCGCCGTAAGCGCCCGCGATGTCGGCCAGACGATCGATCGCTTGCAATGCCTGAACCATCTCGTCTTTCCACTTCGCCCTTTTGTGGGTCTGGCGATACTGGAGGGCGACGGGACGGGTCAAGGCGGGTCGCAGCCTCAGCGCGCGATGCGCAGGTTGGTGAGCGAGGCCATGATGTCGCTGAAGGCGTTTTCCAGATCCTTGGCATTGGCGGCGCTGTAGAAATACTTCGCCTTGTCCCTGTAGGGCAGTTCGGTCTTTCGGAGGTCGCCGATCTTGTAGGAGGCGCAGCCTTTCAGGAGGCCATTGACCATGGTCTGGTACTGGGCCGGAATGTCGAAGGCGATCGTGTAGATCAGCACGCCGTCGCGCGTGACGGGCCCTTTCTCGTCGTTGAGCTGCGTGCCCGAGCCATCCTTGAGCTTGATCCGGCCATCGTTCTTGGAATTTTCGCAAATGGCCGCGAGCCTGCCGTTCAACGCGGCGGTGTAATTGCTGTCGGTGTTGGCCGTGGATACACCACTCTTGTAATCGAAGAGGCGCGCCACGCTCTGGCCGGGCTCCTTATAGTCCGGACCCGCATAGCCATAGGCGCCGAAGGTAGAAACCGCGTCGCTGTAAGAATTGTAGTAGGTGTTCTGACCATCCGTCATGACGATCATCGCCTTGATGTTATTTTCATCGCCGGCGGCTCGACCCTCGGAAAAAGGTTCGTTTTTGGACAAGACCTTCCATCCCCATTCGACCCCTTGCGGCACATTGGTCGCCCCCGTCGCCACGAGTTTATCGACCGCCGCGAGCGCTTGGGACTTGCTGTTCGTCAAAGGCGTCAGCTTGGCCGAGTCGCACATGAAGCTCGGCGTGTTGCGAAAGTTATTCGCCACCGGACCATCCTGGCGAACGTTGGAGAAGTATTTATCGACATTCATCAGGCGCTGCCTGTAATTGCCTTTCGAACTGTCCACGAGATAACTGTTTGTCCAGGAACCATACAAATAATTATCCGGCTCGTCGGGCGCGAGGTAAGGGACAAACAACGTCGCAGGCTCCAGTTCGGAGGGCGGGACGTCCGTCAGTGCATATTTGGCCGCCCGCGACTCCACACATCCTCGATAAGCCCAGTTGGAATTCTTCGCCCCAAGCGAAGCGTAAATGAGTTGCCGGGTTAGATAGGTCGTCGGATTCAGAAGCGATGTCGAAGTGGAGTATCCGTTGACCTTGACGGCGAGCGACTGATCAAGGCCTGTCGCGCCGTGATACGTGCTCCAGTCGAGATTTTCGTTGTGGAGCGGTGACAGTCCCTTGGGGTCCATCCACCAGTCGTTCAGGTGCTCCGGCCCAACATTCACCCCACCCGAAAAGGGCACGATGCCGACGCGCACCGGGTCCTCGGGCCCAGCGGACGAACCCGATCCGAAAAGGGTGTCAATCGCCTTTGCGGCCTGGGTTTTGAGGGTGGAGATCTTGGCGGGGCCGCCCTTGGCCGGACTGTCGTTCATGGAGCCCGACGTATCGAGCACGAAGGCAACTTCCACCGTGGTGGAGCCGACCGCGACGACGCTCTGCGTCCTCGCGCAATCCTTTCCTTTCAATCCCGTGAACGAGATAGTCAGCGCCGGGAGAAAGAAGGGATCGTAGGTGGAGCAGACGGAAATCTTCAGTTCGCGTGTTCCCTCCGGCGTCCAGTCCGTCCCCTCATAGGTCAGGGTCCCGGTCGTCTGCGCAACGCCGGCCATGTTCGCCGCGAACACGTTTTCGGCCAGCGTCTGAAGCCGGCCCGAGTCCTGGTCCACGCTGAACTGTTTGGCCGCGGCGAGCGCGGCTGCGTCGGTGGCGGACTGAACGGCCGTTCGGCCGCTGTAGAAGAGGCTGATGTCGGCCGCCGCCGCAATCCCCATCAGAATCGGAAAGAGAAGAACCGCCGCCATGATGGTGAAGTTGCCGCCCCGGTCCCGCATCAGGGCGCGTAGGAACGGCCGATCGGCCGGCGGCGGGGTCTGTGTTTCGAACATCTCAGAACGCACTCCGGTCGCAGCGCTTCAAACCCCGGGTGGCACCCGAACAGGCGATTCGCTAAGCCATCATGCATAGTTAAGGGCGGAATCTTTCCAATCCTTCCGTATCGGGTCATCATTTTTGCCGGTCAGACTGGTGTGGCGTTAACCTTAACGCCATCTGCGATCCTCGCCACCTTGCGGCGCGACGACGAATCTTGACAGGGAGGGATGCCCTCCCCTATCTAGGCCGCGTTAGCACTCCACTTTAGTGAGTGCCAGAATCCTCGGATCGATCGCCTCGCTGGTCGGTCCCCCCATAGCCAAGAAGGTTCGACTGAGATGGCCAACGTGAATTTCCGCCCCCTGCACGATCGTGTCGTGGTGCGGCGCGTCGAGTCCGAGAGCAAGACGGCTGGCGGCATTATCATCCCGGACACCGCGAAGGAAAAGCCGCAGGAAGGCGAGATCGTCGCCGTCGGCGCGGGCGCTCGCGACGAGACCGGCAAGGTCAACCCGCTCGAAGTCAAGGCCGGCGACCGCATCCTGTTCGGCAAGTGGTCGGGCACCGAGATCAAGCTCGGCGGCGAAGACCTGCTCATCATGAAGGAATCCGACATCCTCGGGATCGTCGGCTGACCCATCGTCCGGACTGATCGTTCGGTCCGTTTCCTTCCCTTTCCATTCGACACGGCGCGGACCGGCCTCCGGCGCGCCCAGGAGACGAAGACATGGCTGCCAAGGACGTAAAATTCGGTCGTGACGCCCGCGAGCGCATGCTGCGCGGCGTCGACATCCTCGCCGACGCGGTGAAGGTCACGCTCGGCCCCAAGGGCCGCAACGTCGTGATCGACAAGTCGTTCGGCGCACCTCGCATCACCAAGGACGGCGTGTCCGTCGCCAAGGAGATCGAGCTCGAGGACAAGTTCGAGAACATGGGCGCCCAGATGGTGCGCGAAGTGGCCTCGAAGACTAACGACAAGGCCGGTGACGGCACCACCACCGCGACGGTTCTGGCCCAGGCCATCGTCCGCGAGGGCGCCAAGGCGGTTGCCGCCGGCATGAACCCGATGGACGTCAAGCGCGGCATCGACGCAGCGGTCTCCAAGGTCGTCGAGACGCTCGTCTCCTCGGCTCGCAAGATCGAGACCTCCGACGAGGTCGCTCAGGTCGGCACCATCTCCGCCAATGGCGAGAAGGAAATCGGCCAGATGATCGCGTCCGCGATGCAGAAGGTCGGCAACGAGGGTGTCATCACCGTCGAAGAAGCTAAGACCGCCGAGACCGAGCTCGAAGTCGTCGAAGGCATGCAGTTCGACCGCGGCTACCTCTCGCCCTACTTCGTGACCAACGCCGAGAAGATGGTCGCCGAGCTCGAGGACGCTTACATCCTCCTGCACGAGAAGAAGCTCTCCAACCTCCAGGCGATGCTGCCGGTTCTCGAAGCCGTGGTGCAGTCGGGCCGTCCGCTCGTCATCATCGCCGAGGACGTGGAAGGCGAGGCTCTGGCCACGCTCGTCGTCAACAAGCTGCGTGGCGGCCTGAAGATCGCCGCCGTCAAGGCTCCGGGCTTCGGCGATCGCCGCAAGGCAATGCTCGAGGACATCGCGATCCTCACGGGCGGCCAGGTCATCTCCGAAGACCTCGGCATCAAGCTCGAGAGCGTCACGCTCGACATGCTCGGCCGCGCCAAGAAGGTCTCCATCACCAAGGAGAACACCACGATCGTCGACGGCAACGGTGAAGCCGACGGCATCAAGGCGCGCGTCGCCCAGATCAAGCAGCAGATCGAAGAGACCTCTTCGGACTACGACCGCGAGAAGCTCCAGGAGCGTCTGGCCAAGCTCGCCGGCGGCGTCGCGGTGATCCGCGTCGGCGGCTCGACGGAAGTCGAAGTCAAGGAAAAGAAGGACCGCGTTGACGACGCGCTCAACGCGACCCGCGCGGCCGTGGAAGAAGGCATCGTCCCCGGCGGCGGCGTGGCTCTGCTGCGCGCTTCCAACGCGGTCGACCTGAAGGGCGAGAACGCCGATCAGGACGCCGGCATCGCGATCGTCCGCAAGGCGCTTCAGGCTCCGATCCGTCAGATCGTCCAGAACGCCGGTGGCGAAGGCTCGATCGTGGTCGGCAAGATCCTCGACAACGGCTCGCTGACCTTCGGCTACAACGCCCAGACGGGCGAGTATGGCGACATGATCCAGGCCGGTATCGTCGATCCGGTGAAGGTCGTTCGCTCGGCTCTGCAGGACGCGGCTTCGGTCGCCGGCCTGCTCGTCACCACCGAAGCCATGATCTCCGAAGCTCCGAAGAAGGACTCCGGTGCTCCTTCCATGCCGGGCGGCGGCATGGGCGGCATGGGCGGCATGGACTTCTAAGCCCAACAGGGCAAGGAAGGCCATCAAGCCGCACATCCTCAAGGGTGCTGAAACCGGGCAAGGCCGGTTTCAGGTGGCGGCACGGACTTCCAAGCCCGACAGGGCAAGGAAGGCCGATAGGCCTAGTCATAAGGGGGCTCGCGCAAGCGGGCCCCTTTTTTTCGTGCCTGCCGTTCGGATCGATGCCCTCTGTTCAAGCCGCCCTTCGGAAGAGTTGACCCTTCGCGCGCTGGCGCATCGCGGCGATTTCGCGTCTATGACAGGGCCGAAACGGGGCGCTCGCCCCCCCTGTCTGGACGGTGCATGAGCGAATTCTTCATCTTCTTTTTCGTCGGTGCCTTGGCGCAATTGGTGGATGGCGCGCTGGGCATGGCCTATGGCGTCATTTCTTCGACCGTCCTCATGAGCTTCGGCGTGCCGCCTTCGGTCGCCTCGGCCTCAGTCCACACGGCGGAGCTTTTCACCACGGCCGCTTCGGGCACGGCCCATATCGTCAACCGCAATATCGACTGGAAGCTGTTCTGGCGGCTCGTGCCCTTCGGCGTGATCGGCGCGGTGCTCGGCACCTATGTGCTGACCTCGATCGATGGCGGCACGATCCGTCCCTTCGTCGCGGCCTATCTCGCCGCGATCGGCATCATGCTGACGCTGCGCTCCTTTCGCACGATCCCGCGAGCCCAGACGCCCATGGCGCTGGTGCCGCCGCTGGGCGCGGCCGGCGGCTTTCTGGATTCGATCGGCGGCGGCGGCTGGGGGCCGGTCGTGACCTCGGGCCTGCTTGGGGCCGGCGGCCAGCCACGCTACGTCATCGGCACGGTGAACGCCGCCGAATTCCTCGTCACGCTCTCGGTTTCGCTGGCGTTCCTTCTGGCACTCGTCACCGGCCATTGGGAGGAAGCGGGCGATCTGACCGACCACGCCCTCTCGGTGCTGGGCCTGATCGCGGGGGGCATTCTGGCTGCGCCCCTGGCGGGCTATGCCGTGAAACGCATTCCCGAACGCTGGCTCCTGCGTATCGTGGGCCTGCTGATCTGCGCACTGGCGCTTCAGCAGATCGTCGCGATCCTGTCGAAAATGTAATCTTGAGCCGGGAACGGATCGCTGCGCTTCGCTGTTCTCCTTTTCGAAAATCGGACACGGCGTCCGATACACCTTGAGGAGACAGGTTATGGTCGACAAGAACGAGATCTCGGGCGGCGCCAAGGAACTCGGTGGCAAGGTCAAGGAAGGCCTCGGCAAGCTGGTCGGCAACGATCGCCTGCAGGCCGAAGGCCTCGCCGATCAGGCCGAAGGCAAGACCGAGAAGAACTACGGCAAGGTCAAGGACGCCGTGAAAGACACCCTGGGCTCCAAGCACTAAGTTTCGGGTTCAATCGTTTGAGTTGGGAGCCAGCCGAAAGGCTGGCTCTTTTCGTTGGGCCGAAGGGTTTCTCCCCTCCCCTTGTCGTGATAACCGCGCGGAAGCGCCGCTCCCACACGCGGGACGACGGGCGCCTTGTCGCGAGGGGAAGACCGATGACCAGCACCAGACGCGAAACGGATTCGATCGGCGCGATCGACGTCGCGAGCGACCGCTACTGGGGCGCGCAGACCGAGCGCTCTCTCAACAATTTCCGCATCGGCACCGACAAGCAGCCGATCGCCGTGATCCACGCCCTTGCCACGGTCAAGAAGGCCGCCGCGCGCGTCAACCGCGCCATGGGCAAGCTGGACGGCCAGATCGCCGAGACGATCGAAGCGGCTGCGGATGAGGTCATCTCCGGCAAGCTCGACGATCATTTCCCGCTCGTGGTCTATCAGACCGGCTCGGGCACGCAGACCAACATGAACGTCAACGAGGTGATCTCGAACCGGGGCATCGAGATGCTCGGCGGCGAGCAGGGCTCCAAGAAGCCGATCCACCCGAACGACCACGTCAATATGGGCCAGTCCTCGAACGACGTGTTCCCGACGGCCATTCACGTCGCCGTCGCCATCGAGGCGACCAAGCGCATCCTGCCAGCGATCGACGCGCTCCACGCCTCGCTCGACAAGAAGGCGCTCGAGTTCGATCACATTATCAAGATCGGCCGTACGCACACGCAGGATGCCACCCCGATCACGCTCGGCCAGGAATTCTCGGGCTATGCCGCCGCGCTGAAGCTGGGCAAGCGCCGCATCGAACAGGCGATCGAAGACGTCTATGCCCTCGCGCAGGGCGGCACGGCTGTCGGGACCGGGCTGAACGCCCCGGTCGGCTTCGACGTGAAGATCGCCGCCGAGATCGCTTCACTCACAGGCCTGCCGTTCCGCACGGCCGAGAACAAGTTCGAGGCGCTCGCCTCGCACGGTGCGCTGGCCTTTTTCCACGGCTCGCTCAACGCGCTCGCGACCGATCTCTTCAAGATCGCCAACGACATCCGCTTCCTCGGCTCCGGTCCGCGTTCGGGCCTCGGCGAACTCTCGCTGCCCGAGAACGAACCGGGCTCCTCGATCATGCCGGGCAAGGTCAACCCGACCCAGTGCGAAGCGCTGACCATGGTCGCGGCGGAAGTCTTCGGCCACGAGACGACCGTGACGGTCGCGGCTTCCCAAGGCCATTTCGAGCTGAACGTCTTCAAGCCCGTGATCGCCAATGCCGTGATCTCCTCGATCCGGCTTCTCGCCGACGGCATGGACTCGTTCCGCGAACATTGCGTCGACGGCATCAAGGCCAACGAGGACCGCATCAAGGATTTGATGCAGCAGTCGCTCATGCTGGTGACGGCGCTGGCCCCCACCATCGGCTACGACAATGCCGCGACCATCGCCAAGACCGCCCACAAGAAGGGCACGACGCTGCGCGAGGAAGCCCTCGCCTCCGGCCTCGTCTCGGGCGAAGACTATGACCGGATCGTCGATCCCGCCGCGATGACCCGTCCCGGCTGATCGCCCTTCAGACGATTGGTTTGATGAAACGCCCCAATCCCGCGATTGGGGCGTTCTTCGTTGACGATCAGTCGCACAAAGAATCCCTGTCGCGGGCGTTTGGCCTTGGGCACTCTCTGCTCCATCGAAACACCCCTCCGATGGACGAATCCATGAATTCCGGTCTTCTGCTTCTCGCCCGCCTTCTCCTGTCGATCCTCTTCATCGTGTCCGGCTTCGGCAAGCTGGCCGGCGCTGCAGGCTTTGCCGGCTATCTTGGCAATCTCGGCCTGCCGGGCGGCATCGTCATGGCCTATCTCGTGGGCTGTCTGGAGTTCTTCGGCGGCCTTGCGATTCTGGTTGGTTTCCAAGTGCGGATCGTCGCGTCCGTGCTCGCCGTCTTCTGCGTGGCGACGGCGCTGGTCGCCCATCTCGGCCCGGACCAATCCACGCAGTTCATGAAGAATCTCGGCCTGTGCGGCGGCTTCCTGGCGCTCGCGATCGTCGGTGCAGGCGCTTACTCGGTGGACGCGCGCTCGCGCCGCGCCTAAGCCTTTAACCGTTGAGCATTCGCGGCGGCCGCCTTCGGGCGGCCGCTTGGCGTTTCAGCCCTGGAAACGCCTGACAAGCTCGGCCAACGCCGCTTCGTCGGAGGCGTCGCGAGGCTTCGTCGCAAGCGCCAAGCAGGCCTCCGAGCGAAGGATCGTGCCGTCTTTGAGGACGCGCAGGTGATTGGCCGTCAGCGTCGAGCCCGTGGAGGTGATGTCCACGATGATGTCGGCCGAGCCCGCCGCAGGCGCCCCTTCCGTCGCGCCGAGGCTTTCCACGATACGGTAGCTCTGAATGCCGTGGCTCTTGGTGAAGAAGCCCTGCGTCAAGCGCCAATATTTCGTCGCGATGCGCAGGCGGCGGCCATGGGCGGCGCGATAGCCGGCCGCGACATCGCCAAGGTCTTCCATGGTTTCCACATCGAGCCAGCTGTCAGGCACGGCGACCACGACATCGGCATGGCCGAAGCCGAGGCGCGAGACGATGCGCCCGCGCTCGTCGAAATCGGGCATGGTCTCGCGCAGGAGGTCCTCGCCCGTCACGCCGAGGTCGATCGCCCCGTCGCGCAATTCGCGGGCGATCTCGGAGGCCGACAGGAGAAGGACGTCCAACCCTTCCATGCCCTCGGTTCGGGTGCGATAGGAGCGCGCGTCGTCGCTCGGGTGAACCGTGATGCCGGCCGACGCCAGCGAGGCCACGCATTGCTCCTTGAGCCGGCCCTTGGACGGGATGGCGAGCGTCAGCGTCATGGCCGCGCCTCCTTCTGCGCCTTCGGCAGGCGGTCGAGATACAGGGCGAAGCCGACGGCCGGGATGGGCTCGCGCGCGCCGAGATAGGAGACGAGCCGGTCATAGCGCCCGCCACCCGCCAGCGGCTCGCTCAAACCCGGCGTGCCGATCTCGAAAACGAACCCGGTGTAATAGTCGAGCGTGCGCCCGAAGGCGGCGCGATAGCGCAAGGTCGAGAGATCGACGCCGGCCGCGGCCAGCGCCTCGGCCCGCGCGTCGAAGAAGGCGAGCGCGCCCGTGAGGTCGAGCCCGTGCTCATCCGCCAGCGCCCGCAGGCGCTCGGAGGCCTCTGCCACCGCGCAGTCCAGCGACAGGAAAGCGCGCAGGCGCTCCAGCGCCGCGCCGCGCAGGCGCGTGTCGGACAGGCGCACCTTCTCGGCCAGCCGCGCCGCGATCTCGGCCGGGGATCGGCTGCGATTGGGCGGCAGACCGGCCTCGTCCATGCGGGCCTGCACCAGGGCTTCCAGCTCGGCGAGCCGGTCCTCCCGCGCGAGCGCCAGGGCGTCGGGCGCGATATTCTCGACCTCGCCGGAGCGGTCGGAGGCCAGCGTTTCGAGGGCGCGGGCGAGAAGTTCGTTCTGGCCGAAAGTGCGGATCAGGCGCCGTTGCCAGCCGGCCGGAAGGTCCAGCGCCTTCAACACGGCCTCGAACAGGCCCTGATCGCCGATCGTGATCGAGAGGCGCTCGGCCTGTGCCAGGCCGCAGGCGGCAAGCGCCGTCAGCGCTTCGGCGAGCGTCGCCGCGTCGGCGCGGGCGCGGTCGGTGTCGCCCAGATTCTCGATGCCGGCCTGGCGGAACTCCGCCGCCTCGCCCCGCCGCTGGCGGAAGACGAGCCCGTTATAGGCGTAGCGGCGCGGGAGAGCCTCGTCGCCCTCGATATGGGCAAGGCAGACGGGAATGGTGAAGTCGGGGCGCAGGCACAGCGTTTCGCCACCCTCACCCCGCGTCAGGAAGATGCGGCGGCGCAGGTCCTCGCCGGCCGTGTCCAGATAGGGCTCGGCGCGCTGCAGGAGCGGCGTCGAGACCAGCGAGGCGCCGACCGAGGCGAAGAAGCGCGCCAGCGCGCCGTCGAAGGGCGTGCCGGTTTCGGCCGCTGGAAAGAGCCGGCTCATCGGCTTGCCCTCACGAGCGCCCGGTTGCGTGCCGGTCGAGGATGCGGCGCACGGCCGCCACGAGATCGGCCTCGTCCACCAGTTCCTGCCCCGCGCGCGCCTCGCGCCATTCGGCATTGTCCTCGATCCCGGCGGCGAGGCGCTTGCCTTCCACCAGATCCTTGACCTGCACCTTGCCGGCCGCCTTCTCGTCTCCGCCCTGGATGACGACGACGGGCGCGCCGCGCCGGTCGGCATATTGCAGCTGCTTGCCGAACTGCTTCGGGTTGCCTTGGAAGACCTCGACCGGCACGAGCGGCTGGCCCTCGCCGTTCAGCTCGCGGCGCAGCAGCGTCGCCATGCGCTGGTAGTCGGCCATCCGGTCGCGGTCCATCACGGTGACGACGACGGGGCCGGGCAGGGATTCGTTGCCGAGGCGGCCGAGATTCTTGAGCGCGGTCTGGAGGCGTGAGACGCCGATGGAAAAGCCGGTGGCGGGAACCGGCGTCGACATGAAGCGCGAGACCAGTCCGTCATAGCGCCCGCCGCCGCCGACCGAGCCGAACTGCACCTTCTGGCCCTTCTCGTTCACGACATCGAACAGAAGCTCGGCCTCGAACACGGGGCCGGTGTAATATTCGAGCCCGCGCACGACGGACGGATCGATCAGCACCCGCTCGTCGCCATAGCCGGCCGCAACCGCGAAAGCGCGAATCTGGTCGAGCTCGTTCAACCCCTCGTCCACCACGGGATGGCCGCCGAAGGCCGTCCGCACGGCGTCGAGACGCGCCTCGCCCGAGGCGTCCGTCAGCTCGAAAATGCGCAGGACGCGGGTGATCGCCTCGTCCGGCAACTCGGCGCCCTTAGTGAAGTCGCCCTTGCCGCCGCCCTCGTCCAAGCGGCCGGGGCCGAGCAGCAGGCGCACGCCCGGCGCGCCGAACTTATCGAACTTGTCGAGCGCGCGCAGCACGGTGAGCCGGCGCGGGGCGTCCCCTTCCAGCCCGATCGCGTCGAGAATGCCGTCCAGAACCTTGCGGTTGTTGACGCGGATCACATACTGGCCGCGCTCGATGCCGAGGGCTTCCATCGTGTCGGCCATCATCATCGCCATCTCGGCATCGGCCGAGACGTTCGGCGCGCCGACGATATCGGCGTCGAACTGCATGAACTGGCGGAAGCGGCCAGGGCCGGGCTTCTCGTTGCGGAAGACGTAGCCCGCGCGGTAGGAGCGATAGGGCTTGGGCAGCTCCTCGAAATTTTCCGCGACATGGCGGGCGAGTGGCGCGGTCAGATCATAGCGCAAGCTCAGCCATTCCTCGTCGTCGTCCTGCAACGAGAAGACGCCTTCGTTGGGCCGGTCCGAGTCGGGCAGGAACTTGCCGAGCGCGTCCGTATATTCGAAGAACGGCGTTTCCACGGGCTCGAATCCATAGGTCTCGTAGACGCGGCGGATGATGCCGAGCATCCGCTCCTGCGCCAGGAGATCGGCGGACGTGCGATCCACGAAGCCGCGCGGCTGGCGGGCCTTCACGCGGGAGGGCTTCTTGGGGGCCATGGGACTGCCTGCGAATAAGGACGAAACGAGTTAGCTCGCGTCCTAGCCCATGGAACGCGGGAGCGGCAAGGCTGACGCCATTTTCAGCGCGGCCGGACGAAGTTTTGCCGCGCCGCCTCGCATTCGCCTCGGACGCAGCAGCCCTCCATATGGTCGTTCACGAAGCCCATGGACTGCATGAAGGCATAGGCCGTGGTCGGGCCGACGAAGCTGAACCCTTCCGCCCGCAGCGCCTTGGACAGGCGCTGGGAAGCCGGCGTCTGAGGGTTGGCCCGCGCCCATTCGAGCGTCATGCGTTCGGGCCGCTCGCTCGCCGGCGGCTCGAAGCGCCACAGGAAGACGGCAAGGCTCTGGCCCGTCTTCTCGCGCAGCGCCAGGGCGCGGCGGGCATTGTTGATCGTGGAGACGATCTTGCCGCGATGGCGGATGACGCCGGGATCGGCGACGATGGAATCGATGTCAGCCTCGTCGAAGGCGGCCACGCGCTCGATCTCGAACCCGTCGAAACGCTCGCGGAAATGCGCGCGCTTGCGCAGGATGGTGATCCAGGACAGGCCGGACTGAAAGCCTTCGAGGCAGAGCTTCTCGAAGAGCCTGGTATCGTCGGCGCTCGGGCGGCCCCATTCCTCGTCGTGATAGCGAACATAGTCCTCGCCCGCGCCGGCCCAGGCGCAGCGCGGCTGACCATCGGCACCCCGAAGAAGGCCGGGCGCGAGGGGCGATTCGGGTGCGGTGTCGGTGCGTTCGCTCATGGGCTGAACTTGCATCCCCGCAGAGAGCCAAGCAAGCGAGCTATCCCCCGTGATCACCGCAAGGCGACTTGCCTTGGCCTTCGCAGGGCCGCACAAACAGGGGCCTCCCGTCGCTCCTCCCGAGTCCGCCACCATGCCTGCCCCGCGCCCGTTCCCCCGCCCTGCGTCCAGCCATCGACGGCTGCTGGCGCTCGCGCTTCTCCTTTTTGCCTTCGCCGATCCGGCGCTAGCGCAAGCCCTGCCCGCTGATGCCAAGATGATCGAGGGCTTCGACGCGGTGGTCTTCAGCGCCGAGATCACCGGAGCGTTCAGCGATTCGAGCTATCTCAAGAAATTTCCCGGCCCGGTCCGCGTGCGTGTCGAAAACGACTCCGAGATCGACCGCGAGCCGGCCGTGGCGAGCTTCGTGCGGGAGATCAACCGGGAGGTGGATGGGCTCGACATCACGATGGCCAAGCGGGGCGAGGCGGCGAATTTCGTGGTGCATGTGGTGGATCGCGATGATTACCAGCGCGTCGGGCGGGAGGTCTATCACCGCCCCTTCGGCACCACGCCGGGTAATTGCATCGCGCGCGCCAGCTATGGGCGCTCCGGCATCACGCGGGCGGACGCGATCATCGTGTCGGACGAGGGCGACCTTCTGTTTCGCCGCTGCCTGATCGAGGAGGTGCTGCAAGGGCTCGGCCCGCTCAACGACAATTCCGACGCGCCGCAAAGCGTCTTCAACGACACGTCGAAGCTGACCCGATTCACGCCCTATGACCGGGTTCTCATGAACATGCTGTATGACGAGCGCCTGACGCCCGGCATGAGCCGAGGCGACGCCGCGCCCCTTCTGCCGGGCATTCTGAAAGAGGTTAAGCGGCGTCTGCGCCTGTGAAGGGTCGTTAGCACCCTCTTCACCATGATCGCACCCGAGCGGGGGGAACAGGTGACCAAACGTCATCGATTCACCAATCGCTCAATTTTACGGCGGCATCCTCGCGCCAAGCGGCTCGTTCCCGAGCCTTTCGCGACCCCCGAGGTGTCCGCTGATGTTCGCTCGCCCTCTTCTGGCGTTTTCCCTTATCGTCACGACTATGACCGCTGCGCAGGCGCAGGAGCGCCGCCCCTTGAGCCTCGACCGGCGCGAGGCGGCCGAGCGCGTGCTCCAGCTTTCGCCGGGCAGCGGCGTCGTGCCGGGCTATCAGGCGCAGACTTTGACACAGGCCTATCCGGCCGGCACGGTGATCTTCCGGGGCAACATCCCCGTCGGTGTCATCAGGCGCGATGGTGGGCCGGTGGAGCCGCTTGGCTCCTACCAGTCGGCCGACCCTGTGGTTCTGGGCGCATCCCCGCCGCCGGTCGCGCGCCGCCATGTGGAGCGCCGTCGCGAGCGCCAGCCGCTTTTTGCCAGCGCGAGCGCCCCTGCTCGCCATATGGCACCCGAGCCTGAGACCCGCCGCTCGGGCCAGCGCAACACCGCCCCGCGCGCGCTCGCGCCGGCCTTTCTGCCGCAGGAGGTCGCCTATTCCGGTTATGCGCCGGGCACAGTGGTGATCGATACGAATGCGCGCTTTCTTTACCTCGTGGAAGCCAATGGACGCGCCACGCGCTATGGCGTGGGCGTCGGCAAGCCGGGCTTCGAATGGGCCGGTACGCACCGCGTCAGCCGCAAGGCGGAATGGCCGGATTGGACCCCGCCCTCCGAGATGGTCGCGCGCGAGCGCGCCAAGGGGCGCATCCTGCCGGCGCGCATGGAAGGCGGCATCGAGAACCCGCTCGGCGCCCGCGCGCTTTATCTCGGCTCCTCGCTCTACCGCATCCACGGCACCAACCAGCCTTGGACCATCGGTCAGGCGGTTTCCTCCGGCTGCATTCGGATGCGCAATGAGGATGTCGTCGATCTCTATGACCGCGTGCCGGTCGGTGCGCGCGTGATTGTGCTCTAACGGCAACAGGTCAGGACAATCGCGCGCGAGGGCGGTTTCCTCACCTGCCCGCGCCCCATCTTCCCTGACACGATAAGGCCGGCGAAGAGTCTCGCGACCGGATTGTTTTAATTCAAGTTTTCGCCCGTTTCGAAGGATTGTTCGATGCGTATCATCTCGTCCAAAACGGCCATGCTCGCGGGGCTCGCCAGCCTCGTCCTGATGGGAAGCGCCAGCGCCGAAACGCGCTATTTCGACCACAGCACTCAGCAATGGGTTGTGCGCGGCGGCGGCGCGAATGCCACGGTGCCGAGCGCGGGCGCCACACTTGGCCGGGCTCCGGTGCGCGTGGCGCGCCAGCCGCAGGCCATGCGCCCGGTCGATCCGCGCTTCAAGCGCCAGACCGTGCGCATCTCCACCCAGGAGAAGCCCGGCACGATCATCATCGATACGGACCGCAAGTTCCTGTATTTCGTCGAGCCGGGCGGCATGGCGACGCGCTATGGCGTGGGCGTCGGCAAGGAAGGCTTCGCCTGGGGCGGCACGATGAAGATCGGCCGCAAGGCTGAATGGCCGGGCTGGACTCCGCCGGCCACGATGGTCGCCCGCGAGCGCGCCAAGGGCCACATCCTGCCCGCCTATATGGCCGGCGGCCCGGACAATCCGCTCGGCGCGCGCGCCATGTATCTCTATCGCGGCGGCGGCGATTCCATGTTCCGCATCCATGGCACCAACCAGCCCTGGACGATCGGCCTCAACATGTCGTCAGGCTGCATCCGCATGATGAACGAGGACGTGACCCATCTCTACTCGCGCGCCGATCGCGGCACCAAGGTCATCGTGCTCGGCCCCGGCCAGTCCGGCAGCGGCGTCTATGCGGAAGCCGGCACGGTTCGCCAACCCGGCCGCGGCCTGCTGGCCTCGGTCTTCGGCGGCTGATCCGGCCTTGAGTTCCATGAAAAAAGGCCCGCTTTTAGCGGGCCTTTTTTGTTGCGCTTGGCGTCTCTGCCTATTCGGCTGCAACCGTGCGTTCGACGCGGCGAAAGTCGCGGCCCGCGAGCTTCTCCGGCTTCTCGCCGCCGAAGGCCCAGTCGAGCAGTTCGATCGTGTGCAGGATCGGAATGCCCGTGGCCGATCCGATCTGCGTCATGCAGCCGATATTGCCGGTGGCGATCAGATCGGGCTTCACGCGCTCGATATTGGCGACCTTGCGGTCGCGCAGCTTGGCCGAAATCTCGGGCTGAAGGATGTTGTAGGTGCCGGCCGAACCGCAGCACAAATGGCCCTCCGGCACGTCGCGCACGGTGAAGCCGGCCTGCGCGAGGAGCACTTTGGGCGCCTGTGTGATCTTCTGCCCGTGCTGCATGGAGCAGGCGGAGTGATAGGCGACCGTGGCCTCGACCGGGTTCGCCGGCAGCGGCAGGTCGAGGCTGGATAGAAACTCCGTGACGTCCTTGGCCAGTGCCGAAACGCGCGCGGCCTTTTCGGCATAGGCGGGGTCGAGGCGCAGCATATGGCCGTAATCCTTGATCACCGTGCCGCAGCCCGACGCGGTGATGACGATGGCGTCGAGCCCGGAGCGCTCGGCTTCCGCCGCCCAGACATCGACATTGCGCCGCGCGAAATCCAGAGCCTCTTCCTCGCGGCCCATATGGTGGGTCAGCGCGCCGCAGCATCCCTCCCCCTTCGGCAAGACGATTTCGACGCCGAGCCGGTTGAGAAGCCGCACGGTCGCCTCGTTGATGCCGGGGTCGAGCACGGATTGGGCGCAGCCGCGCAGCAAGGCCACGCGCTTCTGCACCGCGCCGGCGGGCGCGCGCAGGCCCGGCCGGTCATTGGCGGACGCCGCAGGCACATGGGCCGGCGCGAGCTTCAGCATGGCACCCAGCGGCTTCAGAGGCTTGACGCCCGCGAGCGCGTCCGCGAAGGGGCGCGCCAGGCGCGCGAGCTTCAAGCTCCAGCGGAAGCGCTCGGGATAGGGCAGGACGCGGGCGAGCACCTCGCGGATCATCCGGTCGGCGAAGGGCCGCTTGTAGGTGCGCTCGATATGGGCGCGCGCATGGTCCACCAGATGCATGTAGTTCACGCCCGAGGGGCAGGTCGTCATGCAGGACAGGCAGGACAGGCAGCGGTCGATATGCGTGACCGTCTTCTCGTCGGCCGGGCGGCCGCTTTCCAGCATCTCCTTGACGAGGTAGATGCGCCCGCGCGGACTGTCGAGCTCGTTGCCGAGCGTCACATAGGTCGGGCAGGTCGCCGTGCAGAAGCCGCAATGGACGCATTTGCGGATGATCGAGGCGCTCTCGGCCGTGTCCGGGTTTTGAAGCGCCGTCGGGGTGAATGCGGTTTGCATCGGGTCAAGCCATCCGGCCGGAATTGAGGATGCCGGCGGGATCGAACTGATCCTTGAGGCGGCGGGACAGGGCGGCGAGCGGGGCCGGCTGCGGCTGGAAGACGGGAAGGCTCAGCCGCTCGGCCTCGGGCGCGCGCACCAGCGTCGCATGGCCGCCGCCATGGCGCGCAAGCAGCCCGCGCACGAGATCGGCCTCGCTGCGCCCGCCATCCATGCGCAGCCAGACGAGGCCGCCCTGCCAATCGTAGAAGGCGTCGGCCGCCGCCTGCATCCGCAGCGCCATGACGAAATCATGCCCCTGCATGGGCGGCAGCGAGACACGCCAAACCGGATTTTCCGTGCCGTCGGCAAAGGGTGCGACGTCCCGGATGTCGCGCCAGAAACGCTCCGACGCCTCGCCCTCCAGACGCTCCAGCGGGCCGACGCGGGAGAGGCCGGCGCTCAGATGCTCGGCCCGGGCTGCGACGGAGGGGCCGAAGCCGTCGAGCCGGATGGCGGTTGCCGCCTCGCGGCCCAGCTCGCCACTGATCACGCGCGCCGCCACGCCATAGGGCAGATGCGCCGCGCCCGAAGCCTCGACCGACGAGCCGAGCGCCGCGCTCATGGCCTGCGCCGCCTCCCCGTCCGACAGGCCGCGCAGCAGCAGCGTCGTCTCGGCCGGGGGGCGTGGCATGGTCTTGAAGATGACATCGGCCATGACCGCGAGCGTGCCGTAGGAGCCGGCCATGCCCTTGGACAGATCGTAGCCCGTGACGTTCTTCACCACGCGCCCGCCGGAGCGGAAGATTTCGCCCCGGCCCGACACGGCAGTGACGCCCAGAATATGATCGCGCGCCGCGCCCTGCTTCAGCCGGCGCGGGCCTGACAGGTTGCAGGCGAGTACGCCGCCGATCGTCCCCTCGCCGGCCGGGCGGCCGTGCAAGGGGCCGTAATCCATCGGCTCGAAATCGAAGCGCTGGCCGCGCTCGGAGAGCAGCGCTTCGATCTCGGCGATCGGGGTACCGGCCCTGGCGGAGATGACGAGTTCTTCCGGCTCGTAGAAATTGACGCCGGAGAGACCGGCGAGAGACAGCGTGTGCGCGGCCTGCACCGGGCGGCCGAGCCCCGCCTTGGAGCCACGGCCCTCGACGGCGAGCGGCTCCTTGCGAGCCAGGGCCTCGGCCACGACATCGCGCAGCGCCTCGACGCTTTCGGGACGGAACGGGTCCGGCGCGGCCGGAGCGTTCGGGGAAAGGGACATGAACTCTCAGAACCTCGGGAGGTCGGGGAACGGCAGCTTGCCGGCATGGACATGGAGCCGGCCGAGTTCGGCGCAGCGATGCAGCACGGGGAAGACCTTGCCGGGATTGAGCAGATGGCGGTCATCGAAGGCGCATTTGACACGGATCTGATGCTTCAGATCGTCCTCGGCGAACATTTCGGGCATGAGGTCGCGCTTCTCGATGCCCACCCCATGCTCGCCCGTCAGCACGCCGCCGACCTCGACGCAGAGGCGCAGGATATCGGCCCCGAAATCCTCGGCCCGCTGAAGCTCGTCGTCCTTCGACGCGTCATAGAGAATGAGCGGATGGAGATTGCCGTCCCCGGCATGGAAGACATTGGCGACCGCCAGCCCGTATTTCTCCGAAAGCGCCTTCATGCCGGCGAGCACGCGGGGCAGTTCCTTGCGCGGGATCGTGCCGTCCATGCAGAGATAGTCGGGCGAGATGCGCCCGACCGCCGGAAAGGCCGCCTTGCGCCCCGCCCAGAAGCGCATCCGCTCCTCGGCCGATTGCGACACGCGCGCGGTGGTCGCGCCGTTCTTCGTGGCGATGCCCTCGACTTCCGAGAGGAGATGATCGACCTCCGCCTTCACCCCATCGAGTTCCACGATCAGCAGCGCCTCGACATCGAGCGGATAGCCCGCATGGACGAAGGCTTCCGCCGCGTGGATCGCGGGGCGATCCATCATCTCCATGCCGCCGGGAATAATGCCTTGCGCGATGATCTCGGCCACGCAGGCCCCCGCCTGTTCCGAGGTCGGGAAGCCGATCAACACGGCGCGCGCGGTTTCGGGTGCCTGGAGAATGCGCACGGTGACTTCGGTCACGACGCCGAGCAACCCTTCCGAGCCGGTCATCAGGCCCAAGAGATCGTAGCCCTCCGAATCCAGATGCTTGCCGCCCAGGCGGATCACATCGCCTTCCATGGTGACGAACTCGACGCCCAGCACGTTGTTGGCGGTCAGTCCGTATTTGAGGCAATGCACGCCGCCCGAATTCTCGGCGACATTGCCGCCGATGGAACAGGCGATCTGCGAGGACGGATCGGGCGCATAGTAGAAGCCGGCATGTTCCACGGCCTTGGTGATGCCGAGATTGGTGACGCCCGGCTGCACCACGGCGCAGCGATTGTCGAAATCGACATCCAGAATGCGGTTGAAGCGCGACAGGACCAGAAGCACGCCGTCTTCGAGCGGCAGCGAGCCGCCCGACAGCGACGTGCCGGAGCCGCGTGGCACGACGGGAATGCGATTGGCGTGGCAATAGCGCAGGATCGCGGCGACCTGCGGCACCGTTTCGGGCAAGACGACGGCGAGCGGCAATTGCCGATAGGCCGTCAGCGCGTCGGTTTCGAACACGCGCATTTCCACGCTCGCATCCACCACGCCTTCGCCCGGCACGATGGCGCGCAGCGCCGACACGATCTCGGCCCGCCGGCCCAGAATGTCCGGGCTGGGTTTGGGCATGGCGATCGTCATGGTTTCCTCCCGTCCTCCACGACATGAAGTCTGCCGACACGGGCGCAAATAGGCCGGCCGGCGGATCTGGAACGATGCTAAGGAAGCCCCGCTCCAAAGTCCATTGCCGGGCGGAAACCGGGAACGACCCGTCCGGCCCGCCCGTTGATCTCAGGACAATGGAGGTATCCGATGAGCCAGACGGACGAACGCCACAAGCCGACCGCCCCGGAAGAGACGCCCCGTGCCGTCGAGCCCGACGGCGTGACGCCGGGTGGGCAGGAACGCCCGATGACCGAGGAAGAGGAACTGGACGAGGCTCTGGACGAGACCTTCCCCGCGTCCGACCCGATCTCTCCCAGCCGCATCGACGGCCCCAAGATCGACCCCGGCAAACATCTTTGACACGATGTCACAGGTAGAACGGGCGGCTTTCGGGCCGCCCGTTTTGCGTCGGGCCGTCAGTTCTGAACCGCCTGAACCGAGCCGCCATCGACCCGCAGATTGGCGCCATTGATGAAAGACGCCCGCTCGGACACGAGAAGCGCGACAGCCGCCGCCACCTCGTCCACCCGGCCCCGGCGCTTCTGGACGATGCCCGGCCGCTCCTCCTCCAGAAAGGACTGGATCGCTTCGTCCTTCGAGGTGCCGCGCTCCTCGGCGCGTTTTTCCATCATCTCGTCCGTCATCGCCGTTTCGATAAAGGCGGGGGCGACCGTGTTGACGAGAATACCGTCTGCCGCCAGCCTGTAGGACAAGCCCTTGGCGAAGGCCGCGACGCCGGCTTTCGCGACATTGTAGGTCGCCTCTTCCCAATAGGGCTGGACGGCGTTTTCCGACGTGATGCAGACGAAGCGGCCCCAGCGGCCCTTCTTCATTTCCGGGATCGCGGCTCGCGCCACGCGCACCGCCGACATGAAATCGGTCTGCCAGGCCTCTTCGTAATCGGCGTCCGACAGGTCCAGCGGATCGCCCTTGGCGCCCGTGATGCCAGCGGTGTGAACGGCGATGTCCAGCTTGCCAAACTGCCTGATGGCCTCGGCCACGATGGCATCGGCGTCGGCTTGCTTTGTCAGATCGGCTTGAACGATAATCGTGTCCTGCGGCAACTCGCCCCGGCGCGCATTCGCCTCGTCCAGCTTCTTGTCGGCCAGAACGAGCTTCACGCCCTCCTCGGCCAGGAATTTGGCGACGGCAAAGCCCATGCCGCCATCCGCGCCGGTGATGAGCGCGACGCGCCCCTTGATCATCAGGTCCATGTCGCAGGAAACTCCCAGAAAAAGCGCCGGCCCTTGGATCCTGTGACCGGACCAAGGGGACGGCTGGAAAGACCGGCCATGTTCGCTAAAACGCGAAGGACAGGCCGGCATCATGTCGGCGACAACGAATGCTCCGCAGGTTGGTTTCGCCCGGCTCGGAGCCAGCGGCCGCGAGGACCGATGCCCGATTACGATTTTTCCGGTCAGCGCCTCTTTCTGGACCATGACCTCTCGCCCGGGCTCGGCGTGGAAGCGACGCCCGAACAGGTCAATTATCTCCTGAATGTTCTGCGTTTGGAGGACGGCGCGTCGATCCTCGCGTTCAACGGGCGGGACGGCGAATGGCGCGCCAGCCTGAAGCGCGAAAGCAAGAAGCGGCTGTTTCTCGTGCCGGAGGAAAAGCTGCGCGACCAGACGCCGCGCCCCGACCTCACCTGGCTCTTTGCGCCGCTCAAAAGCGCGCGGCTCGACTACATGATCCAGAAAGCGGTGGAGATGGGCGCGGGGCTGATCCAGCCCGTCATGACGCAGCATTGCCAGGCCCCGCGCTTCAACCGCCAGCGCGCCGAAGCCAATGCCGTGGAGGCGGCCGAGCAATGCGGCGTTCTCTCCGTGCCCGAATGCCGCGACATCCAGAAGCTCGACAAGGTTCTGGCCGAATGGGACGAGGCGCGCACGCTGCTTTTCTGCGACGAGCGGGCGGGCGCGCAAAGCCCGGTGGAGGCGCTCTCGGCCTTGGCCGGCCAGCCGCTCGCGCTTCTCATCGGCCCCGAGGGCGGCTTCTCGCGAGAGGAGCGCGACACGCTGCTCGCCCTCCCCTTCGTCAAGCCGATTTCGCTGGGGCCGCGCATCCTGCGCGCCGACACGGCGGCCGTCGCGGCGCTGGCCGTGGTGCAGGCCGTGGCGGGAGACTGGCGTAGCCCCGCGTCTTCATGACCCTTCCGGCGTCCGCAGCGTTCACCGTCTGGCTCTTGCGCCTTGCCGGGAAAGCGGACAGACACGCAGATGTTGCGCCGGCTTCCGCGCCGGCTCCCTAGAATCGACTTCGTCCCGGAGCTTCTCATGGCGCGCGACACGACCGATCTTACCCCCATCCGCTCGCTGGACGAGCTGGTGGACCATATCCGCGCGGGCGAGAAGCCGGCTTCGGCCTTCCGCCTCGGCACGGAGCACGAGAAATTCGGCTTTCGTTTGGCCGATCTCTCGCCCGTGCCTTACGAGGGCGAGGACGGCATCCGCCGCATTCTGGACGAGTTGCAGGCGCGCACAGGCTGGGAGGCGATCGTCGATGACGGGCGCATCATCGGGCTCGCCGGTGGCAGCGGCGAAGGCGCGATCTCGCTGGAGCCCGGCGGGCAGTTCGAGCTGTCGGGCGCGCCGCTCGAAACGCTGCACGAGACGCTGGCGGAGACCGAGGCTCATCTCGACCATGTGAAGCAGATCGCCGGGCCGCTCGGCATCGGCTTCCTCGGAATCGGCGCAAGCCCGCTCTGGACGCTGGCCGAAACGCCCGTCATGCCGAAGTCGCGCTACAACATCATGAAGCGCTACATGCCGAAGGTCGGTACGCGCGGCCTCGACATGATGTTCCGCACCTCCACCATCCAGGTCAATCTCGACTTCTCCGACGAGCGGGACATGGCGCGCAAGATGCGCGTCGGCCTCAAGCTCCAGCCGCTCGCCTCGGCGCTCTTCGCCAATTCCCCCTTCACCGAGGGCAAGCCGAACGGGCTTCTCTCCTGGCGCTCGGGCGTCTGGCTGGATGTCGACAACCAGCGCTCCGGCCTCCTGCCCTTCGCCTTCGAAGGCGGCTTCGGCTACCGCGACTATGTGGATTGGGCTCTCGACGTGCCCATGTATTTCGTGATGCGCGAAGGGCGCTATCACGACGTGACCGACATCACCTTCCGCCAGATGCTGGACGGCGCGCTGAAGGGCCGCGTGCCCGACCCCGAGCCCAATATGGGCGACTGGGCCAACCATCTCTCCACCGTCTTCCCGGATGTGCGCCTCAAGCGCTTTCTCGAAATGCGTGGGGCCGATGGCGGTCCGCTGGAGGATATCGTCGCGCTGCCCGCCTTCTGGTGCGGCCTTCTCTACGACGATCAGGCGCTGGACGAGGCCGAGGCGCTCACCGCCGACTGGAGCTTCGAGGAGGTCGATCGGCTGCGCTCGGCCGTGCCGCGCCTGGGGCTCCATGCGCCCTTCCGCGAGGAGACCATGCTCTCCATCGCGCGCCGCGTGGTGCCGATCGCCGAGGCGGGGCTGGAGCGACGCGCCCGGCTCGATTCGGCCGGTCGCAGCGAGGCGATGTATCTGGCTCCCTTGCGCGCGCGAATCGACAGCGGGCGCACGGCGGCCGACGAATTGCTGGCGCGCTTCGAAGGCGAATGGGGCGGGCGTTTCGAGGCGCTGTTCGCGCATCTCACCTATTGAGCCGGGATCGAAGCTGACGCGCCTGCGGATGACGGCACGCCCGTGAAGCCTTTGCCTTGGCAGAGCCGGCTCGCTGGCCCATGCTGGGCCGATCCGAGAGACCGGCCGGTGAGCGCGAAGGAACAATGCGATGACGGACTTCTTCGACTGGCTGAAGGCGGCGGGCGCGGGTGAAGCGGCCGACACGCTGGCCACCCGGTTTCGCCTGAGCCACGAGGAAATGCGCGCCACGACCGACGCGCTGGTGCCGGCCTATATCCTGGGAATGCAGCGAGCGATGATCGACCCCAAGAGCTGGTCCGATCTGGCCGAGCGCTTCGGCGCCATGGGCGGGCTCGGCCCCGGCGGCTTCCTCTCCGGCCCGGCCGGCGAAATGGTCACGAAGACGCTGTTCGGCCCCGATCTGATGAGCGCCGTGGCGCGGCAGGCCTCGCTTCTCACGGGCCAGGCGCCCGACATGCTTCAGCAGCTCATGCCCCAGTTCGGCGCGCTGGTCTTCAACGCGGCGCTCCAGACCATGGCGGCCGGGGCCGGCAGCTGGACCAAGAACTTCCCGAGCGACACGGCCGGCCAGACCCTCGCGGAAGCGATGCGTCGCTCGGCCAATGCGGTCGAGGCCTTCCACCGCCCCTCGGCCCCCGCTCCCATGCCCGGCTCCCCAGCCGCGATGACGGCGCTGTTTTCCGACGCATGGCGCACGGCCTTCCCATGGATGATGCCGGCCGCCAGCGCGCCGACGCAGCCGAGTCCCGCCGCCCCGGCCTCTTTCCCGGTCGATCCGTTCGGCATGATGGCGGCGATGACGCGGGCCTTCACGCCGCAGAGCGCGCCGCCGCAGCCCGCCCCGATTCCTGATTCGCAGGCTCCGCGCCGCGATCCCGTGCTCGACATGATCACGAATGCGCAATCGATGCAGGCCGACTATTTCAGCGCCATGGCCAGACTTTTCGATCAAAAACCGCGCTCGCAGGGCTGATCGGGGCGAAGGCGAAGAGCACAAGCGCAGGTTTTCCAGGGCCGGCGGGCAAAAGTTTCGCCCCGGTCCCTTGGATCGGAACGCGGCTGCCCCCTATAATCCGGCATCTTCAATGGGGGGCGCTTGGCCCCCACGGACACCGGATGCTGATCGTCAACCTTCTGATCGTCGTTTTCCTGATCTTTTTGAACGGGTTCTTTGCAATGTCGGAATTGGCCGTTGTGTCGGCCCGCCGAATCCGGCTCCAGCAAATGGCGCAGAATGGCAGCAAAGGGGCGGCCGCCGCCCTCAAGCTGGTGGACGATCCCACCGGCTTCCTGTCCACCGTTCAGGTCGGCATTACTCTTGTCGGCATTTTCGCGGGCGCGTTCGGCGCCTCGGCCTTTTCCGAGCCTGTGGCCGAAATCCTGCGCGGCCTCCCGCTGATCTCCAACCACGCCGATACGATCGCCTTCGCGCTCGTGGTGGTTCTGATCACCTATTTCTCGCTGATTCTGGGCGAGCTGGTTCCCAAGCGATTCGCGCTCGCCCATTCCGAATCGATCGCCGCCTTCGTCGCCCCGTCCATGCGCCTGATCGCCATGATCGGCGCGCCGGTGGTCTGGTTCCTGCGCTTCTCGACCGAGACCGTCAGCAAGCTGGTGGGTGCGCGCGCCGCCAGCGAGAACTCGGTGACGGAAGAAGAAGTGAAGGCGATGATCGCCGAAGGCACCGAGTCGGGCGTCTTCGAGGAAAAAGAACGCGAGATGCTGGAAGGCGTCCTTCGGATCGCCGACCGGAACGTGCGCTCCATCATGGTGCCCCGCCCGGATGTGGCCTGGATTTCGCTGGCCGACGACCCGAACGCCATTCTGGACGAGATTCATTCGAGCGGCCACTCGCGCTTTCCCGTCGCCAAGGAAGACGTGGACGATCTCGTCGGCGTCGTTCAGGCCAAAGATCTCTTGGAGCAATATCGCCGCACCGGCACGATCGATGTGAAGGCGGTCGTGCGCGAGCCGCTCTATGTCAACGAGACCATGCCGGTTCTGAAGCTGCTCGACCGCTTCCGCTCCGTGAATATCCACATGGCCATCGTGATCGACGAATATGGCTCCTTCGAAGGCGTTGTGACGCCGACCGACATTCTCGCCTCGATTTCCGGCTCGCTGCCGGAAGGGGCTGAGGAGGATTATTCGGTCGTGCAGCGCGAGGACGGCTCCTACCTCATCGACGCCGGAATGCCGATCGACGATGTGGAGCGGCGTCTGGGCTCGGGCAGCCTGCCCAAGGAGCGCGACTACGAGACGCTGGCCGGCTTCATCCTCGACCAGTTCGGCCATATCCCCGAGGTCGGCGAGTTCATTCAGTATGGTTCATGGCGCTTCGAGGTCGTGGATCTCGACGGGCGACGGGTCGACAAGATTCTCGCCACGCAGCTCGGCGAGTTGGAGCCCGCGCGCGAAGAGGCTTGATCGCCTCGTCGTCCGAATTCAGATACAAAAAGACCCGCCGCGAGACGCTCGCGGCGGGTCTTTT
>NZ_BBWM01000009.1:0-51748 GCF_001463805.1 Aureimonas sp. D3
CGTCCGAATTCAGATACAAAAAGACCCGCCGCGAGACGCTCGCGGCGGGTCTTTTGCATTCAAGCGGACAATGGCGCGGGATCAGAGCGAGCGGCGGCGCTCGCTGGCCCGCACGGCCAGCCGGTAGGTCGGGTCTTCGCGCCAGTCGGCATGAAGCGCCTCGTGAACGTCATCGCGTTTCAGGCCGATATCGTTCAGGAGGTAATCCGGCAGTTCCGACATTCGATAGGCTGCCCGGCGATTGCGCATGGTGCGGACGATCGCTCGAAGCGCCACGAAGCCGATGCGGATCGACTGGGCGAGGGTTTCCACGGAGGGAGCGGGTGTCTTCGATGCGAGCGTCATGGCCGTTTCTCCTTTCGAAAGCCAATCCTGGCGCGGCAGGCAAAGCGCCATCCTTCGCGCAGGACGGTCTGTCCGCGCGTTGAAAGGCAGCATGTCCCGGCTGGGCCGGTTCACACTCTCCGCTGTGTCGAGGGCTCAAGCCACCCGGTTTCGCGGTCTCGTCTCTGGCTGTCGAGAATGGAGATAGTCCGGCTTGACGGATCAGACCAACGAATGTTTCTTATGCCCAGCATCACCGATCATTATGGGTGGCGACCATGGCGACTCCCCTCGATCTCGACCAGCTTCGCACCTTCGCCGCGATCGTGGACACGGGCAGTTTCACCCGCGCGGCGGAGGAAGTGTTCAAGACGCAGTCCGCCGTTTCCATGCAGGTGCGCCGCCTGGAAGAGCGGCTGGGAACCGAGCTGTTCGAGCGCTCGGGCCGCGCCGTGAAGCTGACGGAAGCGGGCGGGCGGCTCCTGACCTATGCCCGCCGAATGCTGACGCTCAGCCAGGAAACGCTCGCCGCCTTCGACGAGCAGACGATCGAGGGCCATGTGCGCATCGGCCTGCCCGACGATTACGCCGAGCGTTTCCTGCCCGAGATCATGGCGCGATTCGTGCGCTCCAATCCGCGCGTCGAATTGCAGATCGCCTGTGAGACCACCTCCAGCCTGATCGAACATGTGGACAAGGGCCATCTCGACGTGGCGCTCGTGTGCCCCTCCAAGACCCACGCCTGGTCGGAGATCGTGCGCACCGAGCCGCTGCATTTCGTGACCTCGGCCGCGCATAACATTCACGAGGAGCCGATCCTGCCGCTCGCCATCGGGCGTGCCGACTGCAACTGGCGCCAGCAAGGCATCGACGCGCTGAACCGGATCGGGCGAACGCATCGCATCCTTTTCACCTCCTGGTCGGCGCAGATCGTCACCTCGGCCGTCTTGGCGGGTCTGGCCGTCAGCGTCTTGCCCGAATGCGCGCTGCGGCCGGGAATGCGCGTTTTGAACGAGACGGACGGTTTTCCCCGCCTGCCCGACGCGCAGATCGCCGTCATGCGCGGGCGCAACACGGATTCGCCCGTCATCTCCGCCCTGGTCGATCATATCCGAGAGAGCCTGCACAATTTGACGCCCGCCCTGCCGCCGCAGTCGCAAAGCCGCCTGCCCGAAACGCGCATGATCCGCACGCAGCGGCTGCGCCCGAGCGTCGGCGTGGCCGGCTGGTAAAGGCATGAGCGATCTGATGGAGCAGGCTACTGCCAGCAATGTCGCGGAATATTCGGTTTCGGAACTCTCCGGCGCGCTCAAGCGCACGGTGGAAGATGCGTTCGGCCATGTGCGCGTGCGCGGCGAGATCTCGGGCTATCGCGGGCCGCACTCCTCGGGCCACGCCTATTTCGCGCTGAAGGACGACAAGGCGCGGCTGGAGGCCGTGGTCTGGCGCGGCAGCTTCGGCAAGCTCGCCTTCAAGCCGGAAGAGGGGCTGGAGGTCATCGCGACCGGCAAGCTCACGACCTTTCCCGGCTCCTCCAAATATCAGATCGTCATTGAGGCGATGGAGCCGGCGGGCGCGGGCGCGCTCATGGCGCTTCTCAACGAACGGCGTCTGAAGCTCGAAGCCGAAGGGCTCTTCGCCGCCGAGCGCAAGCGTCCCCTGCCCTTCCTGCCCCGCGTGATCGGCGTCGTCACCTCGCCGACCGGCGCGGTGATCCGCGATATCCGGCACCGCATCGCCGACCGCTTTCCGCTGCATGTTCTGGTCTGGCCGGTGCGCGTACAGGGCGAGACCTGCGGCTCGGAGGTCTCGGCCGCGATCGAAGGCTTCAACGCCATTCCGCCCGGCGGCAAGATTCCCCGCCCCGACGTGATCATCGTGGCGCGCGGCGGCGGCAGTCTCGAAGACCTCTGGGGCTTCAACGACGAGGCCGTGGTGCGCGCGGCGGCGGCCTCCGACATTCCGCTGATCTCGGCGGTCGGGCACGAAACCGACTGGACCCTGATCGACCACGCCGCCGACCGGCGCGCGCCGACGCCCACGGGCGCGGCCGAAATGGCCGTTCCCGTGCGGGCCGATCTCGTCGCCATGCTGGCCGCCATCGAGGCGCGCAGCGGCGCGGCGATCTCGCGCACGCTCCAGGCCGAACGGCGGGCCGTTGCCAATCTTGCCCGCGCGCTCCCCTCCGCCGACGCGCTGCTCGCCCTGCCCCGCCGTCGCCTGGACGAGGCGGACGCGGCGCTGGAGCGCAACCAGCGGCTTCTGATCGGCGAACGGCGGCGGCGGCTTTCGGAGTCCGGCCTTCTCCTGTCCCCGGCACGGCTGGAATCCTCGATCCGAGACAAGCGGGCCGATCTGCGGCATCTCGATTCCATCCTGATCCACCGGCTGGATTCGGCGCTGCGCGAGCTTCGCCACGATCTCGATCGGCTCGGCTCGTCCTTGCGGCCCCATATCGTGACGCAGCGCAGCGGCGAAGCGCGCCACCGGTTGGCCACCGCGTCGGACCGGATGGACCGGGCTTTCTCGGCCGTGCAGGAGCGCCGCCGCGCCTCGCTGGCAGGGGCATGGCGCGTCGCCTCCAGCCTCGACCCGCGGCAGGTGTTGGAGCGGGGCTACGCCATTATTCGCGGCGAGAACGACGTGCCGATCACGCGCGCAGAAGACCTCGTGCCGGGCTCGAGCTTCGAGATCGAATTCGCGCGCGGCCACCGCCGCGCCGCCATCGCAGCAGCGCCGGACGCCGATGCCGTGCCGACCGCCAAGCCGGCCAAGGGCGCAAAACGCGCCAAGCGCGAGCAGATGGACGTGGTGCAGGGCGATTTGTTCTGACGCGGCCCTTCCATCTCACCTCACGGTGAGATGGCCGTGGTGGAGGTGCAGGATGCGGTCCATCACGCCATCAGGCAGGTTGGCATGGGTGGCGAGGATCACGCTGCGGCCCTCCGTCGCCTCGGCCAAATCCAGGAGAAACGCCTGTTCGGTTTCGGGGTCGAGCCCGCTGGTCGGCTCGTCCAGAAGCAGGATCGGCGCGGGTGAGAGTAGCGCGCGGGCGAGAACCAGCCGGCGTGCCTGCCCCGCTGAGAGCGTGCGCCCGCCCTCGCCGAGTGGCGTCTCCAGCCCCTGCGGCAGGGTGGCGACGAAGCTGCGGAGCCGCGCGCGGCGCAGCGCGTCCCAGAGTTCGTCGTCTGTCGCGTCGCTGCGGCCGATCCTCAGATTCTCCGCGATCGTGCCCAGAAAGACCGGCGCGTCCTGTTCGAGCAGCGTCACACGCTGGCGCAGGGTTTCGAAGGGTATGCGGGCCATATCCTGCCCGGCGATCTCCACGCGGCCCCGGTCGGGACGCAGCAGCCCCATGGCGAGCGCCAGAAGCGTGGACTTGCCGCAGCCGCTGGGGCCAGTGAGCGCGATCCGCTCGCCCGCTTTCAACGCCAGACTCGCGCCATCCAGAATGGGCCGCGCGCCGCGCGGTGCGAAAAACACGCCTTGCAGGCTCAAAGACGCGCCAGCCGGCATCATGGCAGGCCGGGCCGGCGTGGCCAGCGTCTGCGGCAAACGCGCAAGCGCATCCAGCCGCTCGGCGGCCGCGCGGGACGCGCCCAGCCGGGCGACGCTGCGCACGGTCCCGGCCACCGCCTCGAAACTGCCGAGAACGGCGAGCACCAGGCCGACCAGAACAGGCCCGCCGATCTGCCCACCCCGCAGCGCGGCGAGGCCCGGCATGAGCACGCCGATCAGCGCCGCGCCGGACAGGAGATGGATCGCGCCAGCCGCCAATGCGCTCTGCGCGGCGAGCCAACGCCGCGAGGCGGACAGGTGCCGCGCGCCGCTTTCCAGGCGCTGGCGGGCGTCTCCGACGGCCCCGAAGAGGCGAAGGTCCGCCTGACCGTCAATCGCGTCGATCACGGTGCCGCGCAACGACGCCAGCGCCTCGATTCCTTGCGAGCCCGGTTCGCGAGAGGCACGGGCCAGAGCCAGGGGCACGGCAATGGTGGCGAGACCGAAGGTCAGGGCATAGGCCAGCGCCGCACCCGGCAAGAGAAACACCAGCGCCAACGCGAGCGCGCCGCCCGCGAGGAGGCCCGTCACCATCGGCCCGATCGCCAAGAGGAAGATCACATCCAGCGCCTCGATATCGGCGGTGAGGCGCTGCACGAGATCGCCCCGCGTCAGTTCCTTGCGCAACGTGCCGAAGCGCGGAATGGCGGTGCGAAACGTCTCGGCGCGGATATGGCCGAGCGTGCGCAGGGTCGCGTCATGGCCGATGAGCTTCTCGCCATAGCGCGAGAGGATGCGCAGAAGCGACAGGCCGCGCACCGCCGAGGACGGGCCAAAGAGATTGAAGCTCACGGCGGCCGTTGCGAGGAAGGCGCTGGTGAGGAACCAGCCCGAGAGCGCCAGAAGCGCCGCGCCGGAGAGCAGCGTCAGAAGTGAGAGCGCGAGCGTCAGGACAAAGCGGCCCTTGCTCTGCGCGAAGACGGGGGCGAAGCGGCGAAGCGCGCTCATGCGGCATACTCCCGGCTGGCGAGGATGGGGCGAGGCCGGCCGGAAAGCGGGATCAGCCGGCGGTTCTCGATACGCAGCACGAGGTCCATGCGCTGGGCGACCGCGAGCGAATGGGTGGCAATGACGAGCGTGCGCCCGCTCTCGCCGGCAAAGCGCAGGATATCATCCAGCACCTCGCACTCGGTCTGGCGATCCAGATGCGCCGTCGGCTCGTCCAGAAGCAGGATCGAGGGCTGGCGCAGATAAAGGCGGGCCAGCGCCACGCGGTGCCGCTCGCCGCCCGACAGACCGAAGCCGCCTTCGCCGATGCGCGTTTCCAGTCCGTCGGGCAAATCCAAGGCGAAATCGAGCACGCGGGCGCGCTCGGCCGCTTCGATCAGTGCCGCGTCGCCCGCCAGCGGATCGGCAAGGCGGATATTCTGTGCGATCGTGCCGGCGAAGAGATGCGGGCGCTGTGGCAGCAGGGCGACGGCCTGGCGCAGGGCCGGCTCGGTGATCTCATCCAGCGGCCGGCCGGCCAGCCGGATCGTGCCTTGCGCCGCGCGAAGGCCCGCCAGGGCTTCCAGAAGCGTGGACTTGCCCGAGCCGCTTGCCCCCAGAATGGCGACATGGCTGCCGGCCGACAGCAGAAGATCGGCCGCGTCCAGAACGGGCCGCGCCCCATCGGGCGTGCGCAGCGTCAGCGCGCAGACCTCGACGCCGGCAGGCTCGCTTAAAGGTGTGGCGAGGTCCGGCTCCTGCGCCGGCTTGGGAGAAACGAGAGCCGGCAGCGTGCCGAACTGCGCGGCGATCTCACCGACCGCCGCCTTGGCGCTGGCCCGGTCGTGATAATGGGCGGCGAGCTGGCGCAGCGGCGCATAGATCTCGGGTGCCATGAGCAGGCAGAAGAGGCCGGCTTCCAGCGTCAGCGGCGCGGAGCCGACCGGCACGAAGCCCAGAAACGACAGGCCGACATAGAGCGCCACGCCGGCGACGCCGAGCGCGGCGAAGAATTCGAGAACCGCCGACGACAGAAAGGCGATGCGCAGGACTTTCAGGGTGCGCAGCCGCCATTCCTCGCCGGCCCGCGCCATGGCCTCTTCCGCCCCCTCGGCCTGACCGAACAGGACGAGGGTCGAGAGGCCGCGCAGCCGATCCCCGAAGAAGCCGGACAGGCGTGACAGGGCGGAGGCCTGTGCCTCTCCCGCCGCCTGCGCGCCCCAACCGACCAGCGCCATGAAAAGCGGGATCAGCGGCGCGGTGACGAGAAGCAGGAGGCCAACGACCCAATCCACCGGGAAGACACAGGCGGCGAAGCCGATCGGCAGAACGGTGGCGGCCACCATGGCCGGGAGGAAGCGCGCGAAGAACCCGTCCAGCGCCTCCACCTGTTCGAGAAGCGCCGAGGCCAGCGCGCCCGAGGCGTGACCTGCGCCCCAATCCGGCCGGCGCGCCATCCAATCATCGAACAGGGCGAGACGCAGCCGTGCCTTGATGCGCTCGGCCCCGGCCGATCCCGCGCGCTCCATGCCATAGGCAAGCCCCGCCCGCGCCAGAAACAAGCCGGCCAGCGCCAGCGCGCCCTTCGTCTCCGCTTCGGGTGCAAGCGTGCCGGACGCGGCTTCACCCAGGAGATGAGCCAGAACCCAAGCCTGAGCGACGACGAGCACGCCGGAGACAAGCGGCAGCGTGACGGCGAGCGCCAACGGCCAACCGCCGCTGGTGCGAAGGCCCCCCAGCCAACGCCGCTCGCCATCGCGCCCGCGCCCCCCGCCCACCCGATCCGCGCCCATCGCCCTGTCCTCTCGCCTGTTCGTGGAAAGGACTAGGCGACGCGCGGCGCGGCGGCATTGATTCAAATCAAGGCGCGCCCGGCGCGGCGGGTCTAGGCCTCATTGCGAACCGGACAGTTCCGGCACTTTCCAAAGGCGGGCAGACCCATGATCGACATGACGGTCGTCGACCTGTCGCGACTCCAGTTCGCGGCGACGGCGATGTACCATTTCCTTTTCGTACCCCTGACGCTGGGCCTGTCGGTTCTGATGGCCGTCATGGAGAGCGTCTATGTGATGACCGGCCGCGAGGTCTGGCGGCGCATGACGCTGTTCTGGGGCACGCTGTTCGGCATCAACTTCGCCATGGGCGTCGCCACGGGCATCGTCATGGAATTCCAGTTCGGCATGAACTGGAGCTATTACAGCCATTATGTCGGCGACGTGTTCGGTGCGCCGCTGGCGATCGAGGGCCTGATGGCCTTCTTTCTGGAAGCGACCTTCATCGGCCTCTTCTTCTTCGGCTGGGACCGGTTGAGCCGCGTCGGGCATCTCGCGGTGACCTGGCTGACGGCGCTCGGGGCCAATTTCTCCGCGCTCTGGATTCTGATCGCCAATGGCTGGATGCAGAACCCGGTCGGCTCGACCTTCAACCCCGAAACCATGCGCATGGAGATCACGGACTTCATGGCCGTGGTGTTCAACCCGGTGGCGCAGGCAAAGTTCGTCCACACCGTGTCGGCCGGCTATGTCACGGGCGCGATGTTCGTGATCAGCATCAGCGCATGGTTTCTGCTGCGCGGCCGGCATGTCGACCTCGCCAAGCGCTCGATCGCGGTGGCGGCGAGCTTCGGCCTCGCCTCCGCCCTGTCGGTCGTCGTGCTGGGCGACGAGAGCGGCTACACCGCGACCGAGCATCAGAAGATGAAGCTCGCGGCCATGGAGGCCATGTGGCATACCGAGCCCGCGCCGGCCGGTTTCAACCTCTTCGCCATTCCGGGCGACAAGGAAAACTCCTTCGAGGTGCAGGTGCCCTATGCGCTCGGCCTCATCGCCACGCGCTCCATCTCCGGCGAAATTCCCGGCATTCTCGAGCTCGTGCAGACGGCCGGCCAGCGCATCCGCAACGGCCAGATCGCCTATGCGGCGATGGAAGCCGTGCGCGCCGACCCGTCCGACGCCAAGGCGCGAGAGACCTTCGCCGCCACATGGAAGGATCTCGGCTACGCGCTGCTTCTCAAGCGCTACCGCGAGGATGTGGTGAACGCGACGCCTGAAGAGATCACGCAGGCCGCCTTCGACACGGTGCCGGGCGTGGCCCCGCTCTTCTGGAGCTTCCGCCTCATGGTGGTGATCGGCTTCTATCTGATCGCCTTCTTCGCCACCGCCTTCTGGCGCGCCTCGAAGCACCGGATCGGCACCAATCGCGCCCTTCTCTGGATCGCGCTTCTCTCCCTGCCGACGCCCTGGATCGCCATCGAGGCGGGCTGGTTCATCGCCGAATATGGCCGCCAGCCCTGGGTGGTGGAAGGCGTGCTGCCGACCTTTTACGCGGCCTCCGGCCTGACGCTGACGGATCTGTCCATCAGCCTCGCCTTCTTCCTGACGCTCTACACCACGCTCGCCGTCGTGATGGTCTTCCTCATGCTGAAGACGGTCAAGGCCGGGCCGAAGGCGGCAGCCGACTGGATCGACGACGCGGGCGGCTCGCGCTTCGTGCCCAAGGGCGCCGCCGCATCCCCCGACCATCGCTGAAAGCTGAACCCATGACCCAACTTCCCCTCGACTACGAAACGCTCCGGCTGGTCTGGTGGGTGCTCCTCGGCACGCTTCTCATCGGCTTTGCGATCATGGACGGCGTCGATCTCGGCGTCGGCGCGCTCCTGCCCTTCGTGGCACGATCTGACGAGGAGCGGCGCATTCTCATCAACCTCATCGGCCCGACCTGGGAAGGCAATCAGGTCTGGCTGATCTTAGGGGGCGGGGCGATCTTCGCCGCTTGGCCGGCGCTCTATGCGGCGAGCTTCTCCGGCTTCTACCTCGCGATGATCGTGATCCTGCTGGCGCTGATCCTGCGGCCCGTGGGCTTCAAGTTCCGGGGCAAGGTGAAGGACGCACGCTGGCGCGAGACCTGGGACTGGGCGCTGTTCGTCGGCGGCTTCGTGCCGGCGCTGATCATGGGGGTGGCCGTGGGCAATGTCCTGCTCGGCGTGCCCTTCGGCCTCGATGCGACGCTGCGCCCGCATTATACCGGCAATGTCTTCGGCTTGCTTCGCCCCTTCGCGCTTCTCTGCGGTCTCGTGTCGGTGTCCATGGTGATCACGCTTGGCGCGAGCGTCATCGCCACGCGCTGCCCCGGCGCGGTGGCGGACCGGGCGCGGTCCTATGGCCGCATGGCGGCCATCGCCACGCTTGCGCTCTTCGCGCTCGGTGGGCTCTGGGTCGCCTTCGGACTCGATGGTTATGTCGTCACCAGCCGGCAGATCGGCGCGGCAGCGTCCAACCCGCTGGCCAAGAGCGTGGTGATCAAAACAGGCGCCTGGATCGGCAATTACTCAAGCCACCCCTGGATGCTGATCGCCCCGGCCCTTGGCTTCCTCGGCTCGGTCCTCGCGCTTCTGAGCCTCGGCGCGCGCGGCGGCGTGGTGGCGATCCTCGCTTCGGCGGCGGCCGTCTTCGGCATCGTCTCCACCGCCGGCCTCTCGCTCTTCCCTTTCCTCCTGCCCTCCAATCTCGACCCGAACGTCAGCCTGACCGTGTGGGACGCCTCGTCCAGCCATCTGACGCTCTTCGTCATGCTGATCGCGACGCTCGTCTTCCTGCCGATCGTTCTGGCCTACACGACCTGGGTCTATCGCGTGATGCGCGGGCCGGTGACGGCCACGTCCATCGGCCGCAACCCCAACGCCTACTGAGGAGCCGACGCCATGTGGTATTTTTCCTGGGTTCTGGGCCTCGGCCTCGCCTGTGCCTTCGCCATTCTCAACGCCATGTGGTTCGAGATGAAGGAGGATCGCCGGTTGTCGGCCCTCGCGATCGAGCCCGAAGGGCGGCCCGGAACGGCTCTGGATGGGGCCTGATATGAGCGACGATCTCACCGAACAGCTCGCGAGCCTCACCGTGCCACGCTACACCTCCTATCCCACGGCGGCGGACTTCTCGTCGGCCATCGGCCCGGCGGAAACGGCCGCCTGGCTCGCTGCGAGCGATGCGGGCCAGCCCGTCTCGATCTATCTCCACGTGCCTTATTGCCGGGAGATCTGCCATTATTGCGGCTGCCACGCCAAGGCGGCGCTGCGGGACGACGTCGTGACAAGCTATCGCTTGGGCCTGGAAGCGGAGATCGCGCTGGTCGCCCGCCATCTGCCCGCCCGGCTTCGCATCGCACGCATCGCTTGGGGCGGCGGCACGCCCTCGATCCTCGGCATTGCCGGCGTGGCCTCGGTCCTGCGCGTGCTGGAGCGCCATTTCGATTTCGAGACCGGGTTCGAACATGCGATGGAACTCGATCCGCGACGGGTGGACCAGGCCGTGGTGGACGGGCTTGCCGTGCTGGGCGTCAACCGTGCGAGCCTCGGCGTGCAGGATCTCGACCCCGAGGTTCAACAGGCGATCGGCCGGGTGCAGCCGGCCGAGACCGTGCGCGCGGCAGTCGCCATGCTGCGCCGTGCCGGCATCGCGAAGCTGAATTTCGACCTCGTCTATGGCCTGCCGCGACAGAGCGTGGACAGCCTGAAGCGCACGTGCCGGGAGGTCATCCTGCTCGGCCCCGATCGCGTCGCCTGCTATGGCTACGCGCATCTGCCCGCGCGCCGCGCCAACCAGCGACTGATCGACGCCGCGCTTCTGCCGGGCGCGCCGGAGCGGGTGCGCCAGCAGGAGGCGGTGGCGGCGAGCTTCATCGCCCATGACTACCAGAGCATCGGCATCGATCATTTCGCCCTGTTCTGCGATCCGCTGGCGGCGGCGGCCCGCGCCCATCGTCTCCACCGCAACTTCCAGGGCTATACGGACGATGCGCAGGAGGTGCTGATCGGCTTCGGCGCGTCCTCCATTTCGCGTCTGGCCGGGGGCTTCGCGCAGAACGAAAGCGGCATAGAAGCCTATAAGGCGAGAGTCCTGGCGGGAGAACTGCCGACCCGGCGCGGCCATGCCTTCGAGGGGGACGACCGCGAGCGCGCCCGCATCATCGAGCGCCTCATGTGCGACTTCCGCGTCGATCTCGGCCGGCAGGCGCGGCACTATGCCGACGAGCTGGCGCTCCTGCGCCCGCTCGCTTTGCAGGGGCTCGTGGACATGCGCCATGACGTCATCGCCCTGACCGAGAAGGGGCGACCCTTCGTGCGGCTGGTCTCGGCCGTGTTCGATCGCTTTCGCAGCGAAGGCGAGCGGGGCTTCAGCAGCGCGGTTTGAACGGGAGGGGAAAACGAAACGCCGTTCCGGTAGAAGGGAGCGATCTGTCCCCACCCGGAGCTTTCCATGTCGGAACCGCATCGCATCGGCACCATCGGCCTGTCCGCCCGCATCAAGGAGGATGGCGCGGAACTGACCTCGCTTCGTGACCGCGAAGGCCGGGAATTTCTCTGGCAGGCCGGCCCGGAATGGCCGCGCCATGCGCCGGTTCTCTTTCCCATCGTCGGCCGCCTGCCGGGCGACCGGCTGATCGTCGATGGCCAGTCCTACCCGCTGACGCAGCACGGCTTCGCGCGTGACAGCCGGTTCGAATGGCTGGAAAAGGGCGAGACGCGCGCGCGCCTCGTGCTGCGCGACAGCGAAGAGAGCCGCGCGCGCTTCCCTTTCGCCTTCGAGTTGGAACTCGCCTACGAGGTGAGCGAGGACACGCTGACCGTCACCACCACCGTGCGCAATCCCGGCACGGTGTCCCTGCCCTATGCCGTCGGCGCCCATCCCGCCTTTCGCTGGCCGCTGGCGGAGGGCGTGGCGAAGGAGGCTCACGGGCTTCGCTTCGAAGGCGCGGCGCCTGTGAGCGCCAGCGCGCTGGAGGGCGGCTTCCTGAAGGGCGAGCGGTCGGTTCCGGTGGTGGGCGAGATGCTCGAACTCTCCCCCGAGCTGTTTGCGGGGGACGCGCTGGTGTTCGGGGACATCGGCGAGAGCGCGGTGCGCTTCGAGGCGCCGGGCACAGACGCGCCGTCTCTGCGCGTCTCCTGGCATGGCTTCCGCGATCTCGGCGTCTGGTCGAAGCCGCAGGGCGCGCCTTTCCTGTGCATCGAGCCTTGGGCCGGCACCACGCCGCCGCTGGGCTGGGATGGCGAGTTCGCGGACAAGCCCGGCAACGAGCATCTGAGCCCCGGCGAAGCGCGCTCCTATGTCTGGACAGTTTCCGTCGCCGACTAAAGACGGGGATAACCACAATGAGAGGAAGCCCCGCGCCGAAGGCGACGCGGGGTGGTTTCGAACCGAGCATTAAGTCCGTGCGTGGCTTCTCCTTCGCGGTGCAACAAACGAGACCGAATCTGATGTTCCGTCGCGCGCGCGTAAGTTTGAAAACCAAGATCATCGGCGGGATCGGCGCCGGCCTCCTTCTGGCGCTACTGCCGGTGGCCGGGCTCCTGGCCTATGAGACCCAGACACAGTCGGACGAGACGGCCGAGCGGCTGATGACCAGCGAGGCGGGACGCGCGGCCAAGATCGTCGAAAGCGGAATCGCCGGGCTCGACACGGCGGCGCGCCTCACCGCCGGCGGCATCGGCGAGCGCCATGCCCGGCTGGACATCACGCGCAAGGATGTCATCGAAGCGCTGCGCCTGAGCTTCGAGCCCAACCCTCTCGCCTATGGCGCCTGGTTTCTGGAAGCGCCCAAGGCGTTCGACGGCGAGCAGGACCGGATGAAGAGCAATATGGCGCAGGGGGCCAACAAGAACGGCATCTTCGCCCCGTGGTGGCATCGCGGCGCTACGCCAATGCCGACATTCCAGATCTTCGATGAAGATTATCAGGCACCCTGGTGGACGCTCGCAGCCGATAGCGGCACATCCGGTGTGACACCGGCCTATATCGAAACTGACACCGGCAACAAGAACCTGCTCGCCAGTGTCGTACACCCCGTCTTCTCGGCCGGCCAGTTCATCGGCGTCGTGGGGCTCGATATCCAGATCAGTCAGATCAACGACTTCCTGAAAGATATCAAGCCGTTCGGAACCGGCAACGTGAAGCTGCTGGGCGCCGATGGGACCTGGCTGTCGCATCCCGCCCCCGCCCGACTGACGACGCCCTATCGCAACACGCTGGGCCGCACCGAACTCGACGCCGCGATAGCGGACAAGAAGCCGCACAGCGTCGCGGGCATCACCGACCTCGACGGCCACGTCGTTCGCCGTATCTTCTACCCCTTCGAGCTTCCGGGTCTGCACACGACCTGGATCGCGGTGGTGGATGTGCCCGAAGCAACGATTGCCGGCCCCATGCGAGAGCAGTTGACGCTTCTGGCCATCGGCTTTTCCGCCATCTTCGTCGTGATCCTTCTGGCGGTGGCGCTGGTCAGTCATTTCACCATCGTGCGCCCGATGCAGCGCGCCGTGGATCTGGCGCGCCGCATCGGCTCGGGCGACCTGACGCAGCGTATCGAGGTGAAGGGCCGCGACGAACTGGCCGACCTCCAGCGCGCCATGAGCGATATGACGGTCAAGCTCTCCGAGATCGTCTCGGGCGTGCGCGCCTCGTCCTCGCTGGTCGCGGCCGGCTCGGCCCGCTCGGCGTCCACCGCCGAGAAGCTGTCGTCCGGCTCGACCGAGCAGGCCGCCGCCTCCGAGCAGGCCTCGGCCGCAATCGAAGAGATGACCGCCAACATCCGTCAGAATGCCGACAACGCTTCGACCACCGAGAAGATCGCAGCGCAGGCGGCGACCCATGCTGGCACGACGGGCGAAGCGGTGACGCAGTCCACCAAGGCCATGCGCGAGATCGCCGAGAAGATCGCGGTGGTGCAGGAGATCGCGCGTCAGACGGACCTCCTCGCGCTGAACGCCGCCATCGAAGCCGCCCGCGCCGGGCAGCACGGCAAGGGCTTCGCCGTCGTCGCCTCCGAAGTGCGCAAGCTCGCCGAGCGCAGCCAAGCAGCGGCCACCGAGATCGGCGATCTTTCCTCGCGCACGCTGATCGTTGCGGAAGACGCAGGCTCGCGTCTGGAAAAACTGGTGCCTGATATCCGCAAGACGGCGGAACTGGTCTCGGAGATTTCGGCGGCCTGCCGCGAGCAGTCGGTTGGGGTGGAACAGATCAATCACGCGATTCAGCAATTGGATCAGGTGACACAGGCCAATGCCGGCGCGGCCAACGAGATGACGGCGACGGCCGAGCAACTGGCGTCCGAAGCAGGCCGCCTCGAAGAGCGCGCGGGCTTCTTCCGCATGACGGATGCCGAGCGCGACGCGCTGATCCAGGCCGAAGCGCTGGAGATCGAAGCCACCAACCGCGAGACCGAAGCGCGCAAGACCGCGCGCAAGCCGGCAGCCCCGGTCAAGGCAGTAACCAAGGCGACGGCTGCGCCCGCCGCATCGGCCTCCGCCGCAGCGCCCAAGCCCGCGCGCCACGCCAAGGCACCGGTGAAACTGGCGTATGTGGACGACGATCTGTTCGAAAGCGGCCCGGCCGCCAACCCCGTCCATTCGCTTCAAGCCCAAGCGGCGGGCTTTGTGGCCGAACGGCCGGCGAGCAGCGGCGGCTTCTCGCTGGATCTCGACGGCGGAGACGGGTTCGAGCGCATGAGCCGATAAGGCTTCGCGCAGCCCCTATGACCAAGGAAAGGCCCATGTCTCCGCATGGGCCTTTTTTCTTTTGCCGGAATCGCGCAAAGGCCAAAGTGACGATTGGGAAGGCCAGCGTCCTTCCCATGCCACAGTGCTGTGGTCCACGCCGGCCCATGACACGGTATGACGAGAACGGGGGCAAAGGTCGAAGAGTGCTGATGACAGGGTTTGTGCGCCGATTCCTTTTGATCCTGGCCATGGTCTGCTTCGCCGCCGGCGCGGCGCAGGCGCAGGACCCGCCCAGCGCCAATGCCACGAGCGCGCAGATCATCGCCGATCTCGACACCAAGGGCGCGGACTACGAGGCCGCCAAGGCGAGCGTCGCCCAGACCCTGCCGAGCGAGGATCGCGCGGCGCTGCGCGAGCGCGTTTTGGCCATTCAAGGTTCTGCCGAACAGGCCGTCACGGCGCTGACGCCCATGCTGGACGCCATGGACAAGCGCATCGCCGATCTCGGCGAGGCCAGTGAAACGGAAGCGCCCGACATCAAGGCCCAGCGCGAGGCGCTGAAAAAGGAGCGCACCGATCTCGACTCCGCGATCAAGCGCGCCCGGCTTCTCGCCACCAACGCCCGCGACTCGGTCGAAACGATCAACCGGATGCTCGCCGAGGAGTTCAACCGCTCGACCTTCGAGCGCGTGTCCTCGCCGCTCACCGGCCGGTTCTGGAACTCGATCGCGCTCTCCATGCGCTTCGACATCCTGCGCGCCACGTCCTTCGGGCGGGACACGCTGGAAGGCGTCACCGAGGGGTTCAGCGGATCGGGGGCGCTTGTCTTCGCGGCCAGCCTCGGCGTCAGCCTCGTCCTCCTATATCCCGTGCGGCGGCGGCTGCGGGCGGTCGGTCGGCGCTTCGCCATCGCCCAGGCACCGGGCACGCGGGCGCGGCGCTCGGGGCTGGCGCTCTGGTTCATTCTCGTCGGCACGCTGACGGCGAGCCTCAGCTTTCTCCTGTTCGGGCAGGGCCTGCGCTGGGCGGGCGTTCTCACCGAAGAAGCCGATGCGCTCCTGACCTCCTTCATCGGCGCGGCCTCTTTCGGGGCGTTCATCGTGTCGCTCGGCGGTGGGCTTCTTCTGGTGGACCAGCCCTCCTGGCGCCTCCTGCCGCTTACCAACGACGCGGCGGCCCGGCTGCGGCCTTACCCGTCGCTCGCCGCGATCCTCGTGACGATTGGCATCACGGTGGTCGCCTTCAACCGCATCGTCGGCGCCAGCCCCTCTTCCACCGTCGCCGCCAATCTCGCCATCGCGGTCGCCTATATGATCCTGATCGGCTCGGTTCTCCTGACGCTGCGCCGGCTGCGGCGCGCGCAGGTCGAGAACACGACGCCGACGGCGCTGCGCAGCGTCGTGACGCTGACGACGCTCGTCTGCTGGCTGGCGCTGATCGTCAGCGTGCTCGCCGCGCTTCAGGGTTATGTGAACCTGTCGCTCTTCATCGGGCGACAGACTGTGTGGATCACCGTCGTCTGCGCCTCGGCCTATCTGCTTCTGGTCGTGGTGGACGATCTCTGTACCACGATCTTTTCCCCCGAAGCCTGGACCGGGCGCGCCGCCTACGAGGCGCTGGGGCTCAAGCCCTCCACCGTCGGGCAGCTCGGCGTGGCGCTGTCGGCGCTCCTGCGCATCGGCGTGGTGCTGCTGGCGCTCGCCATGATCTTCGCGCCGTTCGGGCCGGGCACGGATGCGATCTTCAGCCAGCTCGGCGACCCCCTGATGATCACGGTCGGCGGCTTCACGCTGGAGCCGGGCGCGGTCCTGCGGGCGCTGATCGCCCTGGCGCTCGGCATCGCGGCCATGCGCCTCGTCCGGCGCTGGCTGAACGAGACCTATCTGCCGACGACGGAGCTGGATGCCGGCGCGCGCAACTCCGTCTCGATGATCGTCTCCTATGCCGGCATCATCCTAGCCGGCTTCTGGGGCCTGACCTCGCTCGGCATCGGGCTGGAGCGCATCGCGCTGGTCGTCAGCGCGCTGTCGGTCGGCATCGGTTTCGGCCTTCAGGCCATCACGCAGAACTTCGTCTCGGGCCTGATCCTTCTGGCCGAGCGGCCGGTGAAGCTCGGAGACAGCGTGCGCATCGGCACCGACGAAGGGGATGTCCGGCGCATCAGCGTGCGCTCCACCGAAATCCAGCTGCCCGACCGCTCGACGCTGATCGTGCCGAACTCCGAGTTCATCACCAAGCCGATCCGCAACATGACGCTGGCGGACCCGGTCGGGCGTGTTCAGATCGCCTTCTCGGTGCATCCGTCCGCCGATCCCCTGGCGATCCGCAAGGCGGTCATGGAGATTTTCGACGAGCACCCGGCCGTTCTGGAAGACCCCAAGCCGAACGTGTTCATCGACTCGATCGCGGACGGCAAGGTGAACTTCAACTGCTTCGCCTTCGTCGCCTCGCCCCGCCAGGCCTATTCGACGCGCAGCGCCATCCTGTTCAGCGTGTTGGAGCGGTTTCAGGCTGACGACGTGAAGCTCGCGCCGACCGTCACCTAAGGACCTTCAGGCCGCCGGCGCGGGCGCGTGGGCGGCTTTCAGGTCGAAGCGCACGAGAATGTCGCGGCCGAGCCATTGCGCGGCCGGATCGTTCTTGGCGCCGAGATCGAAGGCGAGGCGATCGATCTTGGCGGACCCCACGACATGCGCCGTGCCGTCCGCACCGGGCTCGAAGGTGAAGGGCACGGAGATGGGCGCGCTCTTGCCCTTGATGGTGGCGGTGCCCTCGGCGACGTAGCCGGTCTCCGTCTTCGCGAAACGGGTCAGCGCAACGGTGACATTCGGATGGGACGTCACGTCCAGCCCGTCCGGCCCCGGTGCGCTGGAGCGAACGAACGGGTCGCCGACCGTGATCGAGGCCGCGTCGATATCGATCCGGGCCGAGGCCTGATCGAGATGGGCCGGGTCGAACGCGATGTCGGTGTTCCAGCTCCCGATCGTGCCAGTCATCGGTTTGCCGGAGAAGGTCGCCTCGTAGGTGAAGCTGGAGGCGGCTTTATCGATCGCCCAGCCCCCGAGGGCGACGGATGCAGGGGCATTCGCCGAGGCAACGGCCTGGACAGACGGCGCCGCTCCGTCGCTCTGGCCCACAGCCAAGCCGCCGCCCAGAAACAGAGCGGCCAGACCCGCGGCCAGCGGAATGGCCAGAAGCGCGGTGGACTGGCGCGGCAGATGGCCGACCGGAAGAATGCGCGACAGCGAGGGCTGGCGGTCGAGAACCGAGTGTTTCAGCGCGCCCGCAACATGCAGAACGAGCAGCGTCAACGTGGAATAGGCAAGCCAGGTGTGGAGCGTCGCGGCCAAAGCCTCGCCCCCCTCCCCGCGCCAGCCGGCCGGAATCGGCAGGTTCGGCCAGGGCAGGTGTTCGGAAAGAAACAGAAGCGTCGGGATCGCGGTCGGCGAGGCGGACACGACGAGCCAGCCCGACAGCGGCACGAGCAGCATCACCGCGTAAAGAAGACCGTGAACCAGATGGGCCGCGCCCGCCTCGAGAGCGCCCATCGGCGCATGGGCCGGCGGCGGGTTGAGCAGGCGCCAGGCGATGCGCGCCAGCGTCAGCGTCAGCACCATGAGGCCGACCGTCTTGTGCCACTGGAAGAAGGCAAAGCGGCTGCCATCGGGTAGAACGTCCAGCCGCATCATGACGAAGCCGCCGGCGAGCTGAAACAGGATCGCCAGGGCGATCGCCCAGTGAAGGAGCATGGCTCCCGCATTGTAACCTTTGACGCCGTCCGGCCCGCTTCGCATCGTCTTCGCCGCTCCGCAACTCGATTGAAAGAAGGCCCGGCGGTGAGCCGGGCCTCGATGGTTTGCCTCGAAAGGAGGGAGCCGATTACGACTGCGGAACGAACTCGGTCTCGATCGTGAGCTTGACGTCGTCGCTGACCGGGCCGACCAGGGCGTTGATGCCGAAGTCGGAGCGCTTGATCATGCCGGTGGCCGAGAAGCCGACGACGGGCTTCTGCGACATCGGATGCGGGTTGAGCGCGGCGTTCAGCTTGACGTCGAGCGTGACGGGCTTGGTCACGCCGTGCAGGGTCAGATCGCCCATGACCTTGCCCGTGTCCTTGCCCGTGGTCTCGATCTTGGTGGAGACGAACTTGATCGTGTCGAACTTCGCGGCGTCCAGGAACATCTCACCCGCGATCTCGGCGTTGAAGTCCTTGTCCTTAGCCGGATAGTTCGTGTCCACCGACTTCGGATTGATCGTCGCGGTGAGCTTGGACTTATCCGGGTTGGCCGAGTCGAGGGTCAGCGTCGCGTTGATGTCGCTGAAGCGGCCGATATAGTTCGACGTGCCGAAATGGCTGACCGTCCAGAGAACGTTGGTATGCGTGCGGTCGGCGACATAGGTGCCGGCCGGCACGTCGATCGTCTGCGCGGAGGCCGCGCCCAGACCCACGAGAAGCGCGCCAACGGTGAGGACGGATTTCAGAAGCGACATCGGGTTTTCCTTAGGTTCCGGGATCGGAAGTGGGGCGAACCTACGGATGGTTTCGCAACTGCGAAATCCCCGCCAGCGTGACACACTGTCTACGCCGGGCGACGCAATGGGTGAGACTTCTGCCCAAAAACTGTCACGAAGAATGGCGGGGTCGCGCCGTCGGGAGACGGCAGACCATCCATCATCGCAGCGATGCCGGGCGGAAGTCTTACGCCCGGCCATCCTAAAGAATCGCCGTTCGATGGCAGGGGCTTAGACGGTCGCCTCGAGCCGCCTCCGATTCTCCCGCCACCAGATATAGACGCCGCTCGCGACCAGAAGCGCGGTGCCGGCCACCATAGCGGGGCGTAGCGGATCGCCGAACAGCGCGACACTCAGAAGCCCGGCTGTGAGCACCTGCGAATAAAGGAAAGGTGATAGGAGCGAGGCCGGCGCGTGAGCGAAGGCGCGCACCAGCGTGAAATGGCCGAGCGTGCCGAAGACGCCAATGGCGGCGAGAAGCAGGCCGGTCGCGGCGTCGGGCGTCTGCCAGTTCGGCACGACGGCGAAGGAGAGAATCACCGCGCCCGAGATCGTGGTGTTGAACTGCGTCGCCGCCGCATCCTCGCGCCCTGCCAGATGGCGCGTCAGGAGCAGAAACAGCGCGTTGGACACGGAGGCCAGCAGCGCCAGTCCGAGCGCGGGCTCGAACCGCCCGAAGCCGGGGCCGAGGATCAGGAGCATTCCGCCAAAGCCGACAAGCACCGCGAAGATGCGATGCGGGCCGATCCGCTCGCGCAGGAATAGAACCGATAGAAGCGTCACCATGATGGGCGAGAAGAAGAGCATGGCCGTCGCGTCCGCCAGCGGCACCCGCTTGAACGCCTCGTACATGAGAAAGGTCGTGGCCAAGAGGCAGAGCCCGCGCAGGATCTGAAGCCCGGGATGGCGTGTACGTAGGAAGCCCGTCCCGGTGCGCCACGAGAGATAGGTGCCGACCAGCACGGTCTGCACGAAATAGCGAAACCAGATGACCTGGATCACCGGCAGGATCAGCGTCAGGCTTTTGCCGATCGCATCCATACACGCCAGAAGGCCGCCGGCCAGCAGGGTGAGAAGAATGCCGACGAGCAGCGAATTGTCTTTGCGCACAGCGAATGTCCGATTCCCGCCAGCCGGTTAAGGCCGGTTTCCGGTTCCCGCGAGGGGTTTCGCGGGAGCGATGTTTCGAAAAAGGCGAAGGGCCGGGCGGCCTCAATCCGCAACATAGGCGAGCGCGGGCGGGCGGGCGTTGCGGCGATGAGTGGCCAAGCGCTCGCAGCCTTTTTCGCGCGAGGCGGCCAGATGCTCCGCCAGCGCCTCGGCGGCCGCCGGCCCGTCGCCAGCCGCCAGCGCGCCGAGGATCGCGGCATGTTCGCCCAGAAACGGATCCGTCGTGCCCGGCCCGCAGAGAAACTGCTGGAGATGCTTGCCGCAGACGAAGGAGGCGCGCGCGCGCCCGAGCGCTTCCACGAACTCGCCATTGGGGCAGAAGCGCAGGAGCGTGACGTGCAGGTCTTCCTCCAGCATGTCCAACTCGCGCTTGAGCAGACGCGGAAACCGGCGCTCGGCCGCCCTCAGGCGCGCCTGCGCCTGTTGAAGCACGGGGTCGGGCAGGCGCTCCGCCGCCAGACGCAGCGCGGCGGGCTCCAAGAGAAGGCGCAGGTCGTAGAGATCGGCCAGGCGGCCCTCGTCCAGCGGGACCGTCCACCAATGCGCGTCGCGCTTTTCGGTGAGACCCGCCGCCTTGGCGCGCAGAAGCAACTCGCGCGCCGGCAGACGGCCAATGGAGAAGGCACGCGCCAGCGCCAGTTCGCTCACGCGAAAGCGCCCGAACATGGCGCGCTCCAGAAGCTCGCGCTCCATCTGGTAATACAGATCGTCGCTTGGCCGGGCGCTCGCCTCGGCCGTGCGATCGGCACCGACTTGAGCGCGCGAGAGGTCGAGCCGCAGCGGCTCGCCCGCCTGGCCCGCCAGAACGCCGCGCCCGTCGAAGCGGCGCACAAGCCCCTGGCGCTCCAACTCGCTCAAGGCTTGGCGAACGGGCTGGCGGCTGGAGCCGAACAATGCGGCCAGCGGCCCTTCGAGCAGCACGGCCCCTTCCGGCAGCGCACCGCTCGCCAGACTGTCGCTCAGCGCCTCGACGATGCGTCGATAGGCGGGCCGGCGCGCGGCGGCCTCGGCCCCGCCTGTGTCTCCGGCCTCGCCCCTCATCTCGGGCTCGCTCAGGTGATCGCGCCGATCTGCCAGGGCACGAACTCGTTGTCGCCGTAATCGTAAATCTCGCTGAGCGTCTGCTTGCCCGAGGCGACATCGAGGATGAAGTCGAACATGCGCTGGCCGGATTCCTCGATCGTCTCCTCGCCGGTGACGATGCCGCCGCAATTGATGTCCATGTCCTCCTTCATCCGGTCGAACATCTCGGTGTTCGTCGCAACCTTGATGGTCGGCACCGGCTTCCAGCCCGACACGGAGCCGCGCCCGGTGGTGAAGACCAGCATATTGCAGCCGCCCGCGATCTGTCCGGTCACCGCGACCGGATCGTATCCCGGCGTGTCCATGAACACGAAGCCCGGCTTGTCGATCGTCTCGGCATATTCATAAACCGCTTCGAGCGGCATGGTGCCGCCCTTGGCGACCGCGCCCAGCGACTTTTCGAGGATCGTGGTGAGGCCACCGGCCTTGTTGCCGTGCGAGGGGTTGTTGTTCAGCTCCGCCCCATGGCGCGCCGTGTAGCCGCGCCACCATTCGATGCGCGCCATCAGCTTTTCGGCCACCGCCGGCGTCACCGCGCGGCGGGTGAGCAGATGCTCCGCACCGTAGATTTCGGGCGTTTCGGCCAAGCACGTCGTGCCGCCATGGCGCACCAGAAGGTCCGAGGCGTAGCCGAGTGCCGGGTTGGCCGAGATGCCGCTATAGCCGTCCGACCCGCCGCATTCGAGCGCGAGCTTGAGGCCCGACAAGGGCTGCTCGGTGCGCTCGGCCGCGTTCACGGTCGGCAGCATCTCGCGGATGATGGAGGCCGCTTCCTCCACCGTGCGCCTGGTACCGCCCAGTTCCTGAATGGTCATGGTGCGCAGGAGCGGGCCTTCGGTGAGGCCGTATTTGTCGGTGATGAGCGAGATCTGGTTGGTCTCGCAGCCGAGGCCGATCATCAGGATCGCACCGAAATTGGGATGCCGCGCATAGCCCGAAAGCGTGCGCGTCAGAACCTCGTAGCCCTCGGTCTTGACCGAAACGGCACAGCCCTGGCCATGCGTCAGCGCGACCACGCCGTCCACATTCGGGAAACCATCCAGCCCACCCTTGTTGTTGAAGTGGTCGGCAATGGCGCGCGACACGGTGGCCGAACAGTTCACCGAGGAGACGATGCCGATATAGTTGCGCGTTCCAACCTGCCCGTCCGCGCGCGCATAGCCCATGAAGGTGCGGCGCTCGGCTTGCGGGAGCAGCGGCGTTTCGCGCGCGTCGGAGGCGAAGTGATGGTCGGCGTGGCTTTCCTGCATGGCGAGATTGTGCAGGTGGACATGCTCGCCGGGCGCGATCGGGCGCGAGGCGGTGCCGATCACCTGGCCATATTTCAGGACGGGCTGCCCTTCCGCGATGGCTCGCAGCGCCACCTTGTGGCCGCTCGCGATGTCGACGGCCGCGCGCAGACCGCCCGGCAACGAATCGCCCGCCTTCACCGGCCGCCGCGCCACGGCGACATTGTCCTCGCCGTTCAGGACGATGATGGGAGAAACCTCTGAAACGACGGACATGCACCCTCCCGGGAACGAAGAAGGGCCGCGCCAGAGGCAGCGGCCCTTTTCGAAGAAAATGACTTTTGCTGACAAAAGTCATTCCACTTTGCCGCCGTGCCGTCAAGCGGCGCGAGGCGTCAGGCGGCGCGAAGCTTCAAGCGGAGCGGGTCAGTAGGCCGGACGCTCGCCCGCGATCACACCCTTGCGCAGAAGGAAGCAGCCGTAGAAGCGCGGGTCGGCGACCTTCACCACGGCGAAGCTCTGCTTGGCCGCCTCATAGAAGGCATAGCGCTCGATCGCGACGATCGGCACGGTCTCGCCGGCCGCCTCAATCTCGGCGCGCACGGCCGCGCGCGGCTCGGGCACTTCGTCCGGCTTGCCGACCACTTCCATGCAGCGCACGGGATCGTCCACGAACCCGTCGAGCGGCAGGAGGCTCAGGATCGCGCGCGCGGCGCGGTCGATCGGCACGGCACCGAGATTGACGAGTTCCCCCGAGATGGTCTCGGCCGCGACGGATTCCGCCGGGAAGTTGCCGTCCACCAGCGCGATGTCGTCGCCATGGCCCATGGCCGCCAGAACCCAAAGGAGGTCCGGCGTCAGAATGGGGTCGAGTGTCTTCAGCATGATCGTTTCCCTTTAGGAACGGAACAGATGCGCTTCGATGGACGCCGGCTTCATCTCGATGGAGAAGCCGGGCGCCTGGGGCGGGAAGTAGCGGCCGCCACGGACATCGCAGGGCTCGAAGAAGTGCTCGTGCAGATGATCGACATATTCGGCGACTCGCCCGTCCCAGCTTCCCGAGATCGAGAGATAGTCGATCATCGAGAGATGCTGAACATATTCGCACAGGCCGACGCCGCCGGCATGGGGGCAGACCGGCTTCCCGAACTTGGCGGCCATCAGCATGATCGCCAGATTCTCGTTGAGACCGCCGACGCGCGCGGCGTCGATCTGCACCACGTCGATCGCCTCGGCCTGGAGGAACTGCTTGAAGAGAATGCGGTTCTGGCACATCTCGCCGGTCGCGACCTTGACCGGGGCGACGCCGCGCCGGATCGCCTGATGGCCGAGCACGTCGTCCGGCGAGGTCGGCTCCTCGATGAACCACGGATTGAACTGGGCGAGTTCCTTCACCCAGTCGATCGCCTCGCCGACTTCCCAGATCTGGTTGGCGTCGATCATCAGCATCCGATCCGGGCCGATTTCCTCGCGCAGGATGCGGCAGCGGCGCTTGTCGTCCTCGAGATCGCGCCCGACCTTGAGCTTGAAATGCGACCAGCCTTCGGCAATGCCCTCGCGGCACAGGCGGCGGATCTTGTCGTCGTCATAGCCGAGCCAGCCGGCCGAGGTCGTGTAGCTGGGATAGCCTTCCGCCATCAGCTTTTCGCGGCGGGCGGCCTGCCCGTCCTTGGCGCGCTTCAGGATTTCCAGAGCTTCCGCTTGCGTCAGCGCGTTGGACAGGTAGCGGAAATCGACGAGGCGAACGATTTCCTCGGGCTGCATGTCGGACACGAGCTGCCAGACCGGCTTGCCTTCGGCCTTGGCGTAGAGGTCCCAAACGGCGTTGACCACCGCGCCCGTCGCCAGATGCATCACGCCCTTGTCCGGGCCGACCCAGCGCAGCTGCGAATCACCCGTCACGAAGCGCCAGAACTCGCCCATGTTCTGGGTGATCTCGGAGAGCTTCAGGCCGTGGAGCTTGGGGGCCAGGAGGTCGATCGCCGCGCGGCAGAGATCGTTGCCCCGGCCGATCGTAAAGGTCAGGCCGTGCCCTTCCGGCCCGCCATCGGTCTCGAAGGCGACATAGGCGGCGGAATAATCCGGGTCCGGGTTCATCGCGTCCGACCCGTCCTTCTGCAGGGACGTGGGAAAGCGGATGTCGTAGGAGCGATGCGTTTGGATCGTCCAGTCCTGAACCATGGTTCCTCCCGAGCGCCCGGCCAATGGACGCGCTCTTGGTTTCTGATATGAAATGGGTAATCATGAGTGAAACGGATCGTCAAGCGACAGGGAGCGAGCGGATGGCAGACGAGGACGCCGAAGACGGCACCGGCCGCCCCGATCGCGAGCGGCGCTACACCGCCCCGGCGCTGGAAAAAGGGCTGGATATTCTGGAGCTTCTGTCGGCCTCGCGCGAGGCGCTGACCCTGCAGCAGATCGGCGACGGGGTGGGCCGCACCAAGGGCGAAATCTTTCGCATGGTGAGCGTGCTTCAGGATCGGCTCTATATCGAGCGCACCGAAAGCGAGGATCGCTTCCGCGTCACCGACCGGCTGTTTCGCCTCGGGCTCAACCGCCCGGTGAACCGCTCGCTGGTGGAAACCGCCCTGCCCTTCATGAACGCCTTCTCGGATGCGACGGGCTATGCCTGCCATCTCGCCGTGCCCAGCGAAACGCAGATGGTGGTGATCGCGCGCGTGGAAAGCACCAGCCATATCGGCTTCACCGTGCGCATCGGCTATCGCCAGCCGCTGACGCTGACCGGCTCCGGGCGCTGCCTTCTCGCCTTCATGAGCGCGCGCCGGCGCCATCGCACGCTGCTCGACATTCACCGCGAAGACCCCGCCTTCGATCTCGACGCGCTGGAGCCGGAACTCGCCGCCATTCGCGCGGCCGGCCATGTGGCGCGCCCGAGCGGATCGACGGAAGCGGTGGTGGATCTTTCCGTGCCGGTGTCGGAAGCGCATGAGGGCGGCGCGATCGCGGCCCTCACCTGCCCTTATCTGCGCATTCGCCTCAACCCCTGGGAGCCGGACGCGCTGATCGCGGAGCTGACCCAAGCCGCCGGCCGGATCGGACAGGGCCTCGCGCTGCAGCAGGATTGATTTACCCGCGCATCCGTGATGTACCCTTGAAACACCAGGCGAAGGAGAGAGACGATGGCCGGACGGCTCGCAGGCAAGACGGCGGTGGTGACGGCCGCCGCGCAGGGGATGGGACGCGCCGCGGCGCTCGAATTCGCGGCCGAGGGCGCCAAGGTTCTGGCAACTGACATCAACGCCGCCGCGCTCGAAGAGCTGAAGGCCCATGGGATCGAGACCAGCGTTCTCGACGTGACCGACGCCGAGGCCGTGAAAGCCTTCTGCGCAGCGCACCCCGCGCCGGACATCCTGTTCAACTGCGCGGGCTATGTCCACGCCGGCACAATCCTCGAATGCGAGGAAAAGGATTTCGACTTCTCGGTCGCGCTCAACGTGCGCTCCATGTACCGGCTCATCAAGGGCTTCCTGCCGGGGATGATCGACCGGGGCGGCGCGTCCATCGTCAACATGGCGTCCGTCGCTTCCAGCGTCATCGCCGCGCCCAACCGCTTCATCTACGGCACGACCAAGGCCGCCGTCGTCGGCCTGACCAAGTCGGTCGCGGCCGATTTCGTGACCAAGGGCATCCGCTGCAACTGCATCTGCCCCGGTACGGTGGAAAGCCCGTCGCTCGGCGACCGGATGCGCGCGCTCGGCGACTACGAGACGGCACGGGCCGCCTTCATCGCGCGCCAGCCCATGGGCCGGCTCGGCACGCCCGAGGAAATGGCCAAGCTCGCCACCTTCCTCGCCTCCGACGAGTCCGGCTTCATGACGGGTCAGGCGCTCGTCGTGGACGGCGGCTGGTCCAACGTCTGATCGCGACACGATTTTCAAAGGGAGACTGCCATGAAACTGCTTCGCCACGGCGCGCCCGGCGCGGAAAAGCCCGGAATTCTGGACGCTGACGGCCGCATTCGCGACCTGTCGGCCCATGTGAGCGACCTCGCCGGACGCTGGCTGACGCCCGAGGGTCTGGCCGAGATCGCCGCGCTCGACGTCTCGTCCCTGCCGCTCGTGGACGGCAACCCGCGCCTTGGCGCCTGCGTGGCCGGCACCGGCAAGTTCATCTGCATCGGCCTCAACTATTCCGACCACGCAGCCGAGACGGGCGCGAGCGTGCCGTCCGAGCCGATCATCTTCATGAAGGCGACCTCGGCCATTGTCGGTCCGAACGACGACATCGAAATCCCGCGCGGCTCCGAGAAGACCGACTGGGAAGTCGAGCTCGGCGTTGTCATCGGCAAGACCGCGAAATACGTCTCCGAAGCCGAGGCGCTGGATCACGTGGCCGGCTATTGCGTCATCAACGACGTATCGGAGCGCGCCTTCCAGACCGAGCGCCAGGGCCAGTGGACCAAGGGCAAGAGCTGCGACACGTTCGGCCCGACCGGCCCCTGGCTGGTGACGAAGGACGAAGTGGCCGACCCGCAGAACCTCGGCATGTGGCTGACGGTGAACGGTCATCGCTACCAGGACGGCTCGAGCCGTACCATGGTCTATGGCGTCGCCCATCTCGTCTCCTACCTGTCGCAGTTCATGAGCCTGCAGCCGGGCGACATCATCTCCACCGGCACGCCTCCGGGCGTCGGCCTCGGCCAGAAGCCCAACGTCTTCCTGAAGGCGGGCGACGTGATCGAACTCGGCATCGAAGGCCTCGGCACCCAGCGCCAGACCTGCCGCCAGGGCTGACGCCTTTCGGGCGCGGGAGCCTCTTCTAATCCCGCGTCCACCGCTCGCGCGAGGCTTCGAGATGCATCCGCATGGCCGATTGCGCCAGGAGCGGATCGCCCGAGGCCAGCGCATCGAGGATCGTCTCGTGCTCGGCGAGCGCCACGCGCCAGGTTTCCGGCGTCTCGAAGCGCACGCTGAGCTGCGCCGAAATCGGGCTGTGGCGATCGTCGAAGAGTTCGCGCACGATGCGCGCCAGAACGGCATTGCCGGTCTGCGCGGCGATGGTGAGGTGAAACATCCGGTCCTGCTCCAGCGGCTTGCGGCCGGCTTCGATATCCGCCGCCATACCATCGAGAACCCGCCGAAGCTGCGCCAGGGCCTCCGGCGTCATGCGACCGACCGCCAGAAAGGCGACCGTGCTTTCCACGGCGGCGCGCGCGCGCATCAGCTCGGACGGACTCTCGCCGAGCGGGCGCGTCGGCTCGTCCGCCGCCGCGCCCGGCGCGCAGACATAAACGCCCGACCCCATGCGGATTTCGACGCTGCCGTCGATCTCCAGCGCGATCAGCGCCTCGCGCAACGAAGGGCGCGATACGCCCAGCTGGCCCGCCAATTCCCGTTCGGCGGGAAGGCGTGAGCCCGGCGGAAACTGCCCCTCGCGGATCAGACCGCGAATCTGATCGGCCACTTGCTGATAGAGCCGTCGCCCATCCACGATCTTGATGGCTTCTGACATCAATCCCTCCCAGATTGGCCTGACCATAGCGCCGATCATGGCCGACTGAAAAGGCCGTTTGGCCCTGCCATACGCCTGCCACGACCCGGCAGTCGCCTTCTCCGTCGAAAACTCTACCGAGATTTTCCGAAGAGCGAAAACTGGCTTGACCAATTTTAAAGAGCAGCCTAACCCTACTCCCAACGGGCCGATGGCCTGACGGCGGACCGGGAGGCACGGGCCGCGCGACGCTTCCTTTGCGAGGCGGGAGGACCAAAATGCAGGACATGACTTCCAGCCCCGCCGGCGTGGCGGGTCGCGCCCCCATGGCGCGCGCAGGTCACGGCGTCGGCGCGGCGCCGGCCGGCGAAACCATTCTGCAGCTTCAGGACATCACCAAGGAATTTCCCGGCGTGAAGGCGCTCGGCGGCGTCTCCTTCGATCTGCGCCGGGGCGAGGTCCATGCCGTGTGCGGCGAGAACGGCGCTGGCAAATCCACGCTGATGAAGATCATCAGCGGCCTGTATCAGCCGACCTCCGGCCGCATCCTCTACAAGGGCGAGGAGCGCCATTTCGCCTCGACCACAGAGTCGGAAGCTGCCGGCATCGCCATCATCCATCAGGAGCTGAACCTCGTTCCGCACCTGTCGATCGCCGAAAACATCTATCTGGCGCGCGAGCCGCGCGTCGCCGGCCTCTTCGTGGATCGCGCCAAGTTGCGCCGCGATGCGCGCGCCTGCCTGGATCGCCTCGGCCTCTCGCTCGACCCGGACACGCAGGTGCGCGGTCTCTCGGTCGCGCAGTGCCAGATGGTGGAAATCGCCAAGGCCCTGTCGCTGAACGCCGAAGTGCTCATCATGGACGAGCCCACCTCGTCGCTCACCGAAAGCGAGACGGCGGTTCTGTTCGACGTGATCCGCGATCTGAAGGCCTCCGGCGTCGGCATCGTCTATATCTCGCACCGCCTGGACGAGATGGCCGAGATCGTCGATCGCGTCACGATCCTGCGCGACGGGCGCTATGTCTCGACGGACGATTTCGCTTCCCTGACGGTGGACGACATCGTCGCCCGCATGGTGGGCCGCTCGCTGGAAGAGAAGTTCCCCGACCGCATCTCGGTGCCGACCGAGGACGTATTGATGCGCGTCGAGGGACTGACCCGCGCCGGGGTGTTTCGCGATATCGACTTCACGCTGCGGCGTGGCGAAATTCTTGGCTTCGCCGGACTGATGGGTGCGGGCCGCACGGAAGTCGCGCGCGCCATCTTCGGGGCCGACCCCTTGGATTCGGGCACGGTCGAACTCTTCGGCCGCAAGGTCTCGATCCAGTCGCCGCAGGATGCGATCCGCGAAGGGCTCGCCTATCTCTCGGAAGACCGCAAGAGCCACGGGCTCGCTGTGAAGATGCCGGTCGCCGCCAACATGACGCTGGCGCATCTGGACGGCGTGTCGAAGGGCGGCTTCATCGACTTCCCGGAAGAAGAGAAGATCGCGCAGCGCTATGTCGATCTCCTGAGCATCCGCACGCCGTCGGTCCATCAGGTGACGCGGCTTCTCTCGGGCGGCAATCAGCAGAAGATCATCATCGGCAAGTGGCTATTCCGCCAGTCGCGCATCCTGTTCTTCGACGAGCCGACACGCGGCATCGATGTCGGGGCCAAGTTCCAGATCTACAAGATCATGGACGAGCTGGCCTCGCAGGGCATCGGCGTCATCCTGATCTCGTCCGAACTTCCCGAAATCCTCGGCCTGACCGATCGCGTCGCCGTGTTCCACGAGGGCCGCATCACCGGCGTTCTGGAAACCAAGCAGACCTCGCAGGAAGAAATCATGCACTACGCCTCGGGCCATGCCCGCCGCGCGCCCAGCCTTGCGCATTGAGGACGCCATGACCACCATTCCCCAGGACAAGACCCGCGGGCCGCTCCTCAGCGATCGGCAGAAGGACATGATCCAGAAGTTCGCGGCGCTGGGCAGCCTTTTTGCCCTCGCCGTCGTCTTCTCCGCCACCTCCAACGCCTTCCTAACCGTCAACAACGCCATGACCGTGGCGCTTCAGGTGACGTCGATCGCCTTGCTCGGCATCGGCGCGACCTGCGTCATCATCACGGGCGGCATCGACCTGTCGGTCGGCTCGGTCCTGGCGCTCGCCGGCGTCTGCGCCGCGCTGGCGGTGAAGGAACTCGGAATGCCGGTTCCGATCGGAATGCTGCTCGGCATTCTGGTCGGCACGCTCTGCGGCGTGATCAACGGGCTGGCCATCACCCGCGCCAAGCTGCCGCCCTTCATCGCCACGCTCGGCATGATGATGGTGGCGCGCGGCGTCGCGCTCGAAATCACCGGTGCGCGCGCCGTCTCGGGGCTCGGCGACAGTTTCGGTGAGCTTGGCAATGGCGCGTTTTTGCGGATGGTGTCGATCGGCGACGACGGCTTCCCGTCCGTCACCTTCCCCGGCATTCCCTATCCCGTGATCCTGATGATCGTGATCGCCATCGCGGTGGCCATCATGCTCCGCCGCACGGTGCTCGGCCGCCACATCTATTCGGTCGGCTCCAACGCGGAAGCCGCGCGGCTTTCGGGCGTCAACGTCGCCCGCGTCACGCTCTTCACCTATGTGCTATCGGGCACGCTGGCCGGTCTCACGGGCTGCGTTCTGATGTCCCGCCTCGTCACCGCCCAGCCGAACGAAGGCGTGATGTACGAACTCGACGCCATCGCCAGCGCCGTGATCGGCGGCACCTCGCTCATCGGCGGCGTCGGCACGATCTCCGGCACCATGATCGGCGCCTTCGTCATCGGCATCCTGCGCAACGGCCTGAACATGAACGGCGTCTCGGCTTTCACGCAGCAGATCATCATCGGCCTCGTGATCCTGGCGACCGTCTGGATCGACCAACTCCGCAACCGCAGATAGTCCAGAATTCCCGGCGCGCGCGGGAGATCCTAGCAGCGCGCGCCGGGCTCTATCCAAAACCCAAAGGGAGGAACATTCATGCGCAAATTCGCCGCCATTCTTGCCGGCTCGGCCCTCGCCCTCGTGACCTTCGCCGCCCAGGCTGCCGAGAAGGAAGTCGCGGTCATCGTCAAGACGGTGAACTCAACCTTCTGGCAGAACGTCCAGAAGGGTGTCGACGCCGCCAAGAAGGATCTGCCGGAAGGCACCACCACGACCTTCAACGGCCCGGCTTCGGAATCGGCCATCGCCGACGAAGTGAACATGGTCGAAAACGCCGTGAACCGTCAGGTCGCCGGCATCATTCTCGCCCCGTCCGACCCGGACGCTCTGGTGCCCGCCGTCAAGAAGGCCTGGGAAGCGCGCATCCCGGTCGTCCTCATCGACAGCCAGATCGCCAAGAGCGGTGAGCAGTACTACCAGTCGTTCCTGGCGACCGACAACAAGGCCGCCGGTGAGCTCTGCGCCAAGGAAATGATCGCCAAGGTCGGCACCGAAGGCAAGATCGCCGTCATGTCCTATGTCGCGGGCGCGGGCTCCGAGATCGGCCGCGTGGGCGGCTTCATCGACTACATCAAGGCCCATTCCAAGCTTCAGATCGTCGGGCCGTTCTATTCGCAGTCGCAGATGGCGACGGCGCTGAACCAGACGACGGACGTTCTTGCCTCGAACCCGGACCTCAAGGGCATTTTCGGCGCCAACGAGCCGACCGCCATCGGCATGGCCCGCGCGCTCGAACAGTCCGGCAAGGCCGGCAAGGTCGTCGGCATCGGCTTCGACGGCAACGAGGACCTTCAGAAGTTCGTCAAGGACGGCACGCTCGCCGCCATCGCGGTTCAGGGCTCGTTCCAGATGGGCGAACTCGGCACCCAGACCATCGCCAAGCTTCTCAAGAAAGAGAAGGTCGAGAAGTTCCAGGACACGGGCGTCGTGCTCGTGACCAAGGAGAACATCGACAAGCCGGAAGCCAAGAACGTTCTTTACTAAGCCGATCTCCCGCCGGCGGCTCCCCATGCCGCCGGCGGACCCTTTCTTCTCTTCGATCGAAAGCCTGACGTGATGAAGACGACGGATCGCCGCGAACTGCCGAACGGCAAGGTCAGCCTCACCGCCCTCGGCCTGGGCTGCGCGCAGATGGGCAACCTCCTGAAGCTCATGCCCTTCGCCGACGCGCGCGACACCGCCGACGCGGCGTGGGACGCCGGCATCCGCTATTTCGACACCGCGCCTTTCTACGGTTTCACGCGCTCCGAGCGCCGCCTCGGCGCGATCCTCGACGAGCGCCAGCGCTCCGACTTCACGATCAGCACCAAGGTCGGCCGGCTCATGGTGCCGGACGCAGATGTCGGCGCGGAGGCCGAGGGCTACGTCAACCCTTGCCCGTTCCATCAGGTTTACGACTATAGCTACGACGCGATCCTGCGCTCGTTCGACGCGAGCCAGCAGCGGCTCGGCATGGTGCGCTTCGACATTCTCTACGTGCACGATATCGGCCGCGTGACGCATGGCGAGAAGCACGAGCACCATTGGAACCAGCTGACCAAGGGCGGCGGCTTCAAGGCGCTGAGCGAACTTCGCCAAGACGGGCGCATCGGCGGCTTCGGCCTCGGCGTCAACGAATGGGAAGCCGTTAGCGAAGCGCTGGACGAGTGCGACCTCGACGTCTCCATGCTGGCGGGGCGCTACACGCTGCTCGAGCAGGAAAGCCTCGGCCTCCTTCAGAAGTGCCTCGATCGCGGTGCACGCATCGTCGTGGCCGGCGCGTTCAACTCGGGCGTTCTGGCCGGCACCAACAATTTCAACTACGGCGATGCGCCGGCCGAGATCATCGCCCGCGTGCAGAAGCTGCGCTCGGTGGCCGAGGAATTCGGCGTCGCGATCCAGGCCGCCGCCCTCCAGTTCGGCATGGCGCATCCCGCCGTCGTCTCCTGCGTGTCGGGCGCTCGCAACGCGCGGCAGATCCGCTCCAATGTCGAGTGGTTCGAAGCCGACATCCCGGCCGCCTTCTGGCAGGCGCTGCGCGAACGCGGCCTCGTGGCCGAGGGCACGCCGCTTCCCGGTCTCGCGGCCTAGAGCCTTTCCGTCGAACATAGGTTCGCCAGACAGGCTCTAAGATTTTTGTTTTCGCATTGTCCGGGCGCGAAAGCCGACTCGGCTTTCGCGGGAAATGCTTTAACGCGCCGTTTCGCCTCCCCTTCCCCGCATTCCGAACGAGCCCGCCGCCATGCTGACGATCACCTGCGAAACGCCCGGCCGCCTGATCACCGAGACCCGCGAGAAGCCCACGCGGGCCGAGGGCGAGGTTCTGGTGCGGGTGCGTCGCATCGGCGTGTGCGGCACCGACCTTCACATCTTCTCCGGCAACCAGCCCTATCTCGCCTATCCCCGCGTCATGGGCCATGAGCTGGCCGGCACGGTGGAGGAAGCACCGGAAGGTTCGACGCTCTCCACCGGAGATGCGGTCTATATCATCCCCTATCTGTCCTGCGGCGAGTGCCATGCCTGCCGCAAGGGCAAGACCAATTGCTGCTCGCGCATCCAGGTGCTCGGCGTTCATCGCGACGGCGGCATGACGGAATATCTGAGCCTGCCGGAGCGCTTCGTCTGCAAGGCCGAGGGCATTTCGCTGGATCAGGCGGCGATGGTGGAGTTTCTGGCCATCGGCGCTCATGCCGTTCGTCGCGGCGCGGTGGAAAACGGTCAGGCCGTGCTCGTCGTCGGCGCGGGGCCGATCGGCATCGCCGTGGCGATCTTCGCCCGCCTGCGCGGCGCGCGCGTCATCATGCTCGACACGCGCGAGGATCGCCTGGCCTTCGCTAGGGCGAATCTGGGCGTCGCCGAGACCGTGAAGGCCGGTGAGGTCGACCGCGAGCGCCTGTCGGAGCTGACAGGGGGCGATTTCTTCGACGTGGTGTTCGACGCGACGGGCAGCCCCAAGGCCATGGAGCGCGGCTTCAGCCTGGTCGGCCATGGCGGGGCCTATGTGCTGGTCTCGATCGTCGCCAGCGACATCAGCTTCAACGACCCGGAATTTCACAAGCGCGAAACGACGCTGCTCGGCAGCCGCAACGCCACGCCCGAAGACTTCGAGACCGTGGTCGCGGCGCTGCGCGCGGGCGACGTGCCCTCCGACGCGCTGCTGACGCATGGCATGTCGCTGTCCGAAGTGCCGGAGCGTTTCGCCGGGCTTCTCGATCCGGCAGCCGGCGTTATCAAGGCCATGGTTCGGATCGACTGATCCGCGCTCTCTCCAGTCTGCCTCTTTCCAGCGCCTCGAACCTCTGTTCGGGGCGTTTTTTGTTTTGCATTGCACAAACTTTGACCTTGAATAAGGATTGACCAGACCCATTCAAGCCGTAAGATGTCAGACCAATTACCCTCCGTTTGGACGGCTGATTTGGACGGTCTTCTTCCCCTCCCCCCGATGGATCGGCTGCGCGACACGCTGGATGCGCTCGGCCGCTTCGTGGAAGGGTCGGGCCTCAAAGCCGGTGACCGTCTGCCGGCCGAGCGCGAACTGATGCAGGCGCTGGGGGTCGGGCGCTCCACCATTCGCGAGGCCGCGCGCCAGCTTCAAGCACTGGGTGTTGTGGAAACCCGCAAGGGAAGCGGCTCCTATCTGCTGCGTCCGATCTCCGCCGGCACCATCCACATGCCGCTGTCGATCACCGCGACGGGTCTGCGCGAAGCCCTGCTTCAAACGCTCGACATCCGGCGCGGGCTGGAAGCGGAAGCCAGCGCGCTGGCCGCCATCCGGCACACGGCAGATGATCTCGCCCGCATGAGCGAGCGTCTGGTCGAGATGGAGCGCGTCCATCGGCTCAACGGCACGGCCGGGCCGGAAGACCTTCTCTTCCACCTGTCGATCTACGACGCGGCCCAGAACCCGCTCTTCCGCCAGCTTCTGGAGCAGATGCGCGAGGCCTTCGAGCGCTTCTTCACCAAGCCCTTCGACCGGCCGGATTTCGCCGGTCGATCCTTCCCCCTTCACCGCGAGATGTTCGACGCGATCGCCGCGCGCGATCCCGGCCTCGCGCGGGAAAAGACCCTCGCCATTCTCGACATCGTCGAGGAGGACATCAAGGACATGTCGCAATGACCGATGCCGCCGGGCTCGACCCTTTCTCGCTGATCGCGGCCCATGATGAGCGCCACGCCTTCGACGCGGTGGTGCCGCCGATCGCGCAGACCTCGCTCTTCACCTTCAACTCCTTCGCCGAGATGGAAGAGACCTATCTCGGGCAGCGCGTGCGCCCGACCTACACGCGCGGACTCAACCCGACCGTGCGCCTGTTCGAGGAAAAGCTCGCGGCCATGGAAGGCGCGGAAGACGCGATGGGCTTTGCCAGCGGCATGGCGGCCATTTCCTCGACGGTTCTGGCCTTCGCGCAGCCGGGGGACCGGATCGTCGCGGTGCGCCATGTCTACCCGGACGCCTATCGCCTGTTCGAAATCCTCTTGAAGCGGATGCGGATCGACGTCACCTATGTCGATGGGCGCGACGAGGAGGCCGTCGCCAAGGCGCTGCCGGGCGCCAAGCTCTTCTACATGGAAAGCCCGACGAGCTGGGTGATGGAAGCCCACGATGTCGGCGCGCTGGCGGCGCTCGCCAAGGCGCACGGCGTCCTCACCATGATCGACAATTCCTGGGCGACGCCGGTCTTCCAGCGGCCGGTTTCGCTGGGCGTCGATCTCGTCATCCATTCCGCTTCGAAATATCTCGGCGGCCATTCGGACGTCGTGGCTGGTGTCGTCGCCGGCTCCAAGGCGATGATCCGCGAAATTCGCGCGCAGACCTATCCCTATCTGGGGGCTAAGCTCTCGCCCTTCGACGCCTGGCTCCTGATCCGAGGCCTGCGCACTCTGCCGATCCGCATGAAGGCGCATGAGGCGGACGCGCTCAGCGTCGCCCATCACCTGAAGGCGATGGATTGCGTGGACTCCGTCCAGCATCCCGCGCTCGCCAATGCGCTGCCGGCGGGGCTCACGGGCACATCCGGCCTCTTCTCCTTCACCTTCAAGGACGGCGTGAACGTGCCGCGCTTTGCCGACACGCTGAGGCTGTTCAAGCTCGGCGTGTCCTGGGGCGGGCATGAGAGCCTTTGCGTGCCGGGGCAGGTCGTCCTGTCGCAGAACCAGGGGCCGAATTCCGGCCATGCCTTCGGCATCTCGCCGCGCTCCGTGCGCCTCCATGTCGGCCTCGAAGGCGCAGGCGCGCTGAAGGCCGATCTCGACGCGGCCGTCGCCGCCGCTCTCGCCGCCTGATCCCTATCGAAACCGCTATCTCAGGAGACATCGCAGACATGAAACGCACCATCCTCACCGCGTCCCTCGCCTCCTTTCTCCTGACCGGAACGGCGATGGCCGACACGACGCTGAAGCTCACCGAAGTGATCACCAGCCCTTCGCGCACCGAAACCTTGAGGGAGATCGTCGCCCAGTTCGAGAAGGCCAATCCCGGCACCAAGGTCGAGATCACCTCGCTGCCCTGGGGCGAAGCCTTCGAGAAGTTCGCGACCATGGTCTCGGCCGGCGAAACGCCCGATGTCATGGAAATGCCGGACACCTGGGTCGCGCTCTATGCCAACAACGGCGCGCTGGAAAACCTCGAGCCCTATCTCGCCAAGTGGAGCGGCACGGCGGATCTGAACGAGCGCGCGCTGGAGTTCGGCCGGCAGGTGGACGGCAAGACGGCCTATATGCTGCCCTACGGCTTCTATCTCGGCGCCATGTTCTACAACAAGAAGCTCTTCGCCGAGGCCGGCGTCGAAGGCCCGCCCAAGACGATCGCCGAGTTCCAGGCGGCGTCCGAGAAGGTCTCCAAGCTGCCGGGCAAGTATGGCTACTGTCTGCGCGGCGCGCGCGGCGGCCTGAACGACTGGACGGTGTTCATGAACGCCATCGCCGGCAACAACACCTTCTTCAAGGACGACGGCACCTCGACCTTCGCCGACCCGGACAAGGTGAAGGGCCTCGCTTGGTACATCGACTATTACAAGAAGGGTCTCGCGCCGAAGGACTCCATCTCCTGGGGCTTCAACGAGACGGTGGCCGGCTTCTATTCCGGCACCTGCGCGATGCTGAACCAGGACCCGGACGCGCTGATCGCGATTTCCGAACGCATGAAGCCTGAGGATTACGGCATCGTGCCGCTGCCCAAGGGCGAGGCCGGCAAGGCTTTCCCGGTCATCGGCTATGCCGGCTGGTCGATGTTCCAGGCCTCCGAGCACAAGGATCTCGCCTGGAAGCTGATCGAGACGCTGGAAGGCACCGAAGGCAATGTCGCCTGGAACAAGAAGACCGGCGCGCTGCCGGCGCTGAAGTCGGCTGAAAAAGACCCGTTCTATGCGGGCGACAAGTTCAAGGGCTGGTTCGACGAGTTGAAGGACACCAACACCGTCCCGACCTCGCTGCCGAGCTATCTGGAAGAGTTCGCCTTCTTCAAGGACAGCCTCGTGCCCGCCTCCTCGCAGCGCGCGCTTCTGGGCGAAATCACCCCAGAGGAAATGGCGAAGGAATGGGCCGACTATCTCACCACGGCTCAGCAGAAGTTCCTGGCCAACAAGAACTGACCGTTTCCCTTCTCTCGCGCGGCGGCGGCCATCGCGTCGCCGCGCCTCCTTCGCCCCTCCCCAAGGGATGACCAGACTTGACTCACACCGCCGCCAGCCTCGCCCCACCGAGAGACCGCCGCACGCCGGGCCAGCGCTTCCTGCAGCGGGCCGAACCCTATCTCTACAGCGCGCCGGCGCTGATCCTGATCCTGGCCGTGATGCTGGTGCCGCTCGCGATCGGCGTGTCCTACGCCTTTCGCGACATGCGCCTGCTCAACCCGTTCAGCGGCGGCTTCGTGGGCCTGAAGCATTTCAACACGCTCTGGACCGACCGCAATTTCTGGCTGGCGCTCAACAACACGCTGGTCTGGACGTCCGTCTCCGTGCTGCTCCAGTTCGTGCTCGGGCTGACGCTGGCGCTGCTTCTGAACCGGCCCTTCCCCGGCCGGGGCCTCGCGCAGGCGCTCTGTTTCCTCCCCTGGGCGGTGCCGACTTTTCTCTCGGGTCTGAACTGGGCCTGGCTTTTCAACCCCGTGGTTGGCCCCATCCCGCATTGGCTGGTGGCGCTGGGCATCATGGACGCGCCGACCAACATCCTGGCCGACCCCCAGCTCGCACTGGTCGGGCCGATCATCGCCAATGTCTGGTGGGGCATTCCATTCTTCGCCATCACCATGCTCGCGGCTCTTCAGTCCATTCCGCGCGACATCTACGAGGCCGCCTCGATCGACGGGGCCAATCCGGTGCAGCAGTTCTTCTCGATCACGCTGCCGTTTCTGGCGCCGACCATGGCGATCACCATTCTCCTGCGCACCGTCTGGGTCGCCAATTTCGCCGATCTGATCGTCGTCATGACGGGCGGCGGCCCGGCCGACCGGACGCAGATCGTGGCGAGCTACATCTTCACCACCGCCTTCCGGAAGCTCGATTTCGGCTATGCCTCGGCGATCTCGCTGGTGCTCTTGGCGCTTCTCCTCCTTTATTCCCTCGCGCTGGTGTCGCTGCGCCAGATGCTTCTGCGGAAGGGCTGAACCCCATGCGCCGCGCCTTCTCGCTCGGTACCGTCGCCCATCGCCTCGCGCTCCTCGCCTTCATCGTCTTCGCGCTGTTTCCGCTCTTCTGGCTGGTGAAGGTCTCGGTGACGCCGAACGACCTCATGTATTCGGAAGGGGTCCGCCTATGGCCCTCGCGCACGAGCTTCGAGCATTTCCGCTTCGTCCTGGAGAACTCGAATTTCCCGCTCTTCTTCCGCAACAGCCTGATCGTGTCGCTTTCGACGGCGGCGATTGTGACGGTCATCGCGGCCTTCGGCGGCTATGCGTTCTCGCGCTTTGAGTTCCGCGGCAAGCTCTGGATGACCGGGCTTCTACTGGTGACGCAGATGTTCCCGCTGGTGATGCTGATCGCGCCGATCTTCAAGATGCTTTCGCCGCTCGGTCTCACCAATTCGCTGACCGGCCTGATCGTCGTCTACACCGCCTTCAACGTGCCCTTCGCCATCTTCCTGATGCAGAGCTTCTTCGACGGCATTCCCAAAGACTTGGAAGAGGCCGCGCAGATCGACGGGGCCAGCCGGTTTCAGGCCTTCCGCGAGATCATCGTGCCGCTCACCCTGCCCGGCATGGCCGCGACGCTCGGCTTCGTCTTCACCGCCGCCTGGAGCGAGTTGCTCTTCGCGCTGATGCTCGTGTCGAAAGTGGACGCCTCCACCTTCCCGGTCGGGCTTCTGTCCTTCGTGTCGAAGTTCGGCGTCGATTTCGGGCAGATGATGGCGGCCGGCGTGCTCGCGCTCATCCCCGCCGTCCTGTTCTTCCTTCTCATCCAGCGTTTCCTCGTGCAGGGCCTGACGGCCGGCGCGGTCAAGGGCTGAAAGGTCTCGTCATGGCTGCCATCGACATCCGCTCCGTCCATAAGGCCTATGGCCCGCTCACCATCCTGCGCTCGGTCGATCTGTCCATCCGCTCGGGCGAGTTCATCGTTCTGGTCGGCCCCTCCGGCTGCGGCAAGTCCACGCTTCTGCGCATGATCGCGGGCCTCGAAGAGGTGACGGATGGGGAGATCGCCATTGCCGGCCAGCGCGTCAACGAACTCGCGCCCAAGGACCGGAATCTCGCCATGGTGTTCCAGTCCTACGCGCTCTATCCGCATATGAGCGTTGCCGGAAACATGAGCTACGCCCTGCGCCTCAAGAAGACGCCGAAGGAGCGCATCGCCTCGGCCGTGTCGGGCGCGGCCGACAAGCTCGGCCTGACCAAGCTGATCGACCGCCGCCCCAAGGCGCTGTCGGGCGGGCAGCGCCAGCGCGTTGCCATGGGCCGCGCCATCGTGCGCCAGCCGCAGGCGTTCCTCTTCGACGAGCCTCTGTCCAATCTTGACGCGCGCCTGCGCGAGCACATGCGCGCAGAGATCAAGAAGCTGCACCAGTCCCTCAACGCCACGTCGATTTATGTCACGCACGACCAGATCGAGGCGATGACCCTGGCCGATCGGATCGTCGCCATGGAAGGGGGCGAGATCCAGCAGATCGGCTCGCCGCTCGATCTCTACGAGCGCCCGGCCAACCGCTTCGTCGCCGGCTTCATCGGCTCGCCCGCCATGAACTTCCTCGACGGCCGCGTGCGGCGTGCGGGCGGCGAGACCTTTCTCGATCTCGGCGAGAACCGCCGCGTGCCCCTTCCCGCCTCCACGGCGGCGACCGACGGAACGCCCGTCACGCTCGGCATCCGGCCCGAACATGTGCTGGTCGGCGAAGGCTCAGGCCTCGAATGCCCGGTGGAACTGGTGGAGCCGACCGGCATGGGCACGATCGTCCATTGCGATCTCGGCGGCATCTCGATGAAGGCCTTCACGCCGGGCGTCAGCCGGCTGCGCGCGGGCGACCGCATTCCGATCCGCCTTGCCACCGACCATCTGCATCTCTTCGCGGCGGAAGGTGGGGCTCGGTTGAACTGAGGCGACCGGGCGAGCCAAGCATCGCCCCGTAGTATCTCAACCTGCGAGCAGCGCCTTCAGCGCACGCACCGCCCCTTCGTCGGTGCGCCGCTCCGTAGGGCTCGCAAAACCCAGCCGCTCGGCTGCGGGACTGCGAACCGGCAACGGCTTGGAACAGGACGCGTGAACCTCGGTGATCGGCAGGCTTGCTATCAGACCGGGCAACGTTGCGGCCGTGATGCCTGAGCCCGGCATAACGGTGATGCGCCCCTCGGCTCGCTCCATCAGGCGGGCGAGGACGGGCAGGCCGTCGGGCGCGGTGCGCGCGCCGCCTGAGGTGAGAACCCGCTCGAAACCGAGGCCGATCGCGTGATCCAGGGCCGCGTCGAAATCCGGCCCGGCGAGATCGAAGGCCCGGTGCAGCGTCGCTCCGAGCCCCTCCGCCGCGCGCAGGAGGCGCTCCAATAGTCTGATGTCAAGCCGTCCATCCGGCAGGCCTGCGCCCAGCACGACACCCGCCAGCCCCGCCTCTCGCGCGGCCGCGATGTCGCGCCCCATCAGATCCGCCTCGGCAGGCGAGAAATAGAAATCCCCGGCGCGCGGGCGGATCATCGCATAGACCGGAATCGCCAGCGCGCTGGCCCGTTGCATGAAGCCGAGCGAGGGCGTCAAGCCGCCCAGCGCCAGCGCCGAACACAGCTCGATGCGATCCGCCCCGCCGCGCAGGGCCGCCTCCAGCCCCGCCGGATCGTCCACGCAGACTTCGAGCCGGCGCAGCGGGCTTGGCGTCCCATCCAAGACTAAGCGGTCAGCGGACATGCGCGCTGCCGCTGACAGAGGCGCGCGCCGGCACCGCCGGGATCGGCTCCCGCTCGCTCACACGGTTTCCGTCACTTTCCGCAATTTGGCCGGGCGATCCGGGTCCAGCCCGCGTCGGCGCGCCAGCGCTTCGGCCATGACATAGAAGGCGACGATCATCGGGATCGAGTCGGTGAGCCCATGGCCGGTGGCGGCAGAGGGCAGGTCGCGTCCTTCGCCCACCGCGAAAACCGCGCCCCCGAAAGCGCGCAATCGCTCCAGCGCCGCGAGGCTCGACGCTTCGGCCGCGTCCGCCGGCACGAAGGCCAGAATGGGCACATCCGGGCCGACGATCTGCATTGGCCCATGCGCGACCTCGGCCGCCGAAAAGGCCTCGGCGTGCAGCCCCGCCGTTTCCTTGCATTTCAGCGCCGCTTCCAGCGCAATCGCGAAGGCCGGGCCGCGCCCGACCGTGAACAGCGAGCGGGCCGTCACGAGCCGTTCCAGCGCCGGCGTCCAGTCCATCCGCGCGCTGCGCGAAATCGCGGCCGGCAGGTCGCGCACCGCGCGCTCCAGCACCTCGTCGCCGGTCCATACGGCCGTGATGGCGGCCGCCGCCGCGACGGACGCGACGAAGCTCTTGGTGGCCGCGACGCTCTTTTCCTCACCCGCATGGAGCGGGATCACGATATCGGCGCCCTCCGCCAGGGGTGAATCCGTCCGGTTGAGAAGCGCGACGGCCAGCGCTCCGCCGCGCCGCGCATTGGCCTGAAGGGCGAGAATGTCCGGGCTCTGGCCCGATTGCGAGACGCTGAAGACGACGCCGCCCGGCAGGCGCAATTGCGCGCCATAGACCGAGGCGACCGAGGGGCCGATCGAGGCCACGGGCAATCCCAGGGAAATCTCGACGGCATATTTCAGATAGCTCGCCGCGTGATCCGACGAGCCGCGCGCGGACGTGACGATGGCGGCCGGCGGCATCATGCGAAGACGCGCGCCGAGATCGGCGATGGCCTGGCCCTCGCGCTCCAGAAGGCGCGCGACGACCTCGGCCGCCTCGTCCGTTTCACGCCGCATGAAGGTGGTGGTGCTCGCCTCGCTCATGCTCGTCCCCTCACTTCACCGCGCCGACCGACAGGCCGCGCACGAGATAGCGTTGCAGCCAAGCGAAGGCGATGGCCACGGGAATGGTCGCGACGAAGGTCGCCGCCATCACATGGTGCCATTCCACGGTGTAGCGCCCGGCCACCAGCGAGAAGATCTGGATCGGCAGCGTGTAGCTCTCCTGCGTGCGCAGCATGGTGAGCGCGATGACGAACTCGTTCCAGGCGTTGATGAAGGCGAAGATCGCCGTCACCACGATGGCGGGCACGGCGAGCGGCAGAAAGACCGAGACCAGCGTGCGCCAGCGACTCGCCCCTTCCATCCAGGAGGCCTCTTCCAGATCGCGCGGAATGGTCGCGAAATAGCTCTGGAGCATCCAGACCGTGAAGGCGATGTTGAACGCGCCATAGACGAAGGCGACGGCGCTCACCTTATCGATCAGCCCGGCCCAGGCCACCAAGCGGAAAAGGCCGATCACGAGCACGATGGGCGACAGCATCTGCGTGACGATCAGGAAGACGCGAAACGCCCCCTGCCCGCGGAAGTCGAAACGACCGAGCGCATAGGCCGCCGGGATCGAGACCACGAGCGCGACCAGCGTCGACACCACCGAGACGATCACCGAATTCAACAGCGCCGGTCCGAAATTCGTCGCCTGCCACATGGTCACGAAGTTTTCGAAGGCGAGCCGCGAGGGCCACCAGGTCGGGTTCAGCACCTCGTCCGGCGTCTTCAGCGCGGTGATGATCATCACTGCGAAAGGAAACAGGCCAGCCACCACGAAGGGCAGGAGGATCAGCCAGCAGACGAGGCTGCGTTTCAGCTTCGAGCCCATGTCACGCCTCCCGCCGCATCGACAGCCGGACATAGATCAGCGTGAACACGAGCAGGATCGCGAACATCACCAGCGACACAGCCGAGGCCTCGCCCAGCTTTCCCAGCCGGAAGCCCATCTTGTAGAGATAGGTGACGAGAATATCGGTCGAGTTCGCCGGCCCGCCCTGCGTCGTCGCCCAGATGATCGGGAAGGAGTTGAACACGTAGATCGTGTTCAGGATCATCGCGATATTCAGGAAGGGTTTCAGCAAGGGCAGCGTGATGGTGCGGAACATCGTCCAGCGCCCCGCGCCCTCCAGTGCCGCCGCCTCGTAGAGATCGTCCGGGATCGCCGACAATCCTCCCAGCAGGATCGTGACCGTGAAGGGCACCGTCACGATGATGGCGATGAAGATTTGCATGGGGAAGGCGGTCGAGGCATCCGCCAGCCACTGAATGTTGGTGCCGATGATCCCCAGACCCATCAGCGCCGAATTCAACATGCCGCTTTCGCCCGACAGCGCCCAGCGCCAGACAATAGCCGTCATGGTCAGCGACACTGCCCAAGGCAGCATCACCAGCACCCGCGCCAGCCCCCGCCCATAAAAATCCTCGTTCAAGACCAGCGACACCGGGATCGCTGTCAACAGCGCGCCGCCCACCACACAGACCGTCCAGACCAGCGTCCGCCACAGGCTCGCGATGAAGTTCGGGTCGTTCCACAGCGCCTCGAAATTCGCGAGGCCCACGAAATCGCGCAACTGCCCGAAGCGATTGACGCTGTGGCTCGCGATCTCCGACAATTCCACGATCGGCCACACCACGATCGCCAGCGCCAGCAACAGGCTCGGCGCGATCATCAGATAAGGCAAGACAGGCCGCTCGGCGGTCATGGGCGATCCTTGAGGCTGTGGGCATGAAAGTGGCGGGGCTGCCGCCCCGTGCCCCGCCCGGGAACGAGTTCCCGGACCCTTCCTTTCTTTTGGAACCTCTTTTCCGAAGTTGGGGAGGACCAGCGGCCCTCCCCAACTTCGGACATGTGCGCCAAGAGAATGAGGGGCCCAGGGGAAATCATTTCCCCTGGCAGGGGGTGCGGGGGACGGCATCCCCCGCGTTCACACGCCTACTGCTTCAGGATCGCGTCCGCCTTCTCGGCGGCGGCCTTCAGCGCGGGTTCGACCTCTTCCTTGCCGAGATAGATGCTCTGGAGGGCGTTGGTGGTGAGGTCGGCGATCTCTTCCCAGCCGGGGATGACCGGCGCGAAGCGGGCGTCCGGCAGGAGGCTGGTGAAGACCTTGAGATCGGCGCTGTCGGTGAAGTGCTTATCCTCAGCTTCTTCCTTTTCGACGGGCAGGAAGCCTTCGTTGACGGTGAAGGCGACGCGCTGCGGCGTCTGGAACAGGTAGTCGAGGAATTCGAACGCCTCTTTCTTGTTCTTGGAATTCTGGAACATGATGATCGAATCGGTCACGCCATAGGTGCCCTTGTCGCCGGTCGGGCCGGCGGGAATGGCGGTGACACCGTATTTCAGATTCGGCGCTTCGTCGCGAATCTGGTTGGACAGGAAGGGCGCGGTGATGACCATGCCGAGCTTGCCCTGCTTGAAGAGGTTCTGCACGTCCTCGCGCGAATAGGAGGTCACGCCCGGCTGGGTCGCCTTCTCGTCGATCATGCGCTTGTAGAGCTTGGCCGCTTCGGCCGCTTGCGGCGAGGACAGGCCGGATTTGCCGTCCTTCACGATCTCCGATCCGTAGGACCACATGCCGTAATAGTAATAGACGTCGGTCTCGATTTCCTTGCCCTGCAGGCCGAAACCATAGACGCCATCGCCCAGCGCAGAGATCTTCTTGGCCGCGTCTTCCAGCTCGGCCCAGGTTTTCGGCGCGTCGGCGACGCCGGCCTTCTGGAAGAGGTCCTTGTTATAATACATGGCACGCGCAGAGGCCGCGATCGGCAGGCCGTAGGTCTTGCCCTCCATCACCGAGGGGGTGAGGAAGGTCGGGATGAACCGGTCCTTGAAGGCCTGATCCATATAGCCGTCGAGAGGCTCCGCAATGCCTTGGCTGACGAAGTCGAGCAGCCAGCGCGTGCCGATGATGGAGAGGTCGGAATTCGTACCGGCCGAAATGTCGGTGGTCAGCTTCTGCTGGAGGCTGTCCCAGGGCACGACCTCGATCTGGATGTCGGTGCCGGGATGGGCCGCTTCGAAGTCTTTGGCGACCTTCTCGAAATAGGGCCCGGTCTTGGCGGAATATTCCGCCACGGTGACGCGAACGGTGCCGGCCTCGGCTGCGGCCGAAAGGGCCAGAAGCGCGACGCCGGAAAGAGCGAGGCGCGCGGCGCGCGTGGTCCAACGAGATGCGATGCGCATGGGAAACCGATCCTCCTTCGCGGCGCGGACCGATCGTTCGGTTCCCCTGCCGATGACGAAACGCCGTGATGGTTCTCCATGTAAAAAATTTTCGCAAGCCCATTCGTTAGGCAGTTCGTTGAGTTTTTCCCGTTGCTTTTTTTCATTTTGGCGAACAGCATCGCGTTCGTTCCGCTTCCTGCCGTGAGCCTCCATGCCGGATTCCTCCTCTCCCCTCGTTCTGATCACGGGCGCCTGCGGCGGCATCGGCGGCGCGCTGGTGGAGCGCTTCGCCGCGTCCGGCGCTCGGCTGATCCTGTGCGATTTGAGCGAGGAGGCGCTGGCCGGCGTCCAGAACCCCGCCATCGTTCTGCGCCTCGGCTTCGATCTGGCTGACCCCGCCGCCTGCCGTGAGGCGGCACGGCGCGTGATGGCGGAAGCCGGCGTGCCGGATATCTTCGTCTCCAATGCCGGCTGGACGCGCGCCGAGACGCTGGAAACGACGGATGACGAGGCGTGGCGGCGGGAACTCGCCATCAATCTCACCGGCACACGCGATCTCGCAACGCCCCTCCTGTCGGCCATGCGCCAGCGAGGCTCCGGGGCTTTCGTCTTCGTCTCGTCGGTGAATGCGCTCGGGCACTATGGCAACCCCGCCTATTCCGCCGCCAAGGCCGGGCTTCTGGCCTATATGCGCGCCATCGCCGTGGAAGCGGGGCCGGACGGGGTGCGCGCCAACGCCGTCTGCCCCGGCTCGGTGCGCACGCAGGCCTGGGACCATCGCTTTGCCGAGAAGCCCGATCTCCTCGGCCGCATCGCCCCGCTTTATCCGATGCGCCGCATGGTGACCCCGGCAGAAGTGGCGGAAGCGGTGTTCTTCCTCGCCTCGCCCGCCAGTTCCGGCATCACCGGCGTGGCGCTCCCCGTGGACGCGGGCCTGTCGGCCGGCAACCCGCCCTTTGTCGACGCGATTTCCTGAAAGGACCGTCATGGCCGAACTCAGCCTTCACGCGCTCCAGAAACGCTACGGACCGCTCGACATCCTGCACGGGCTTGATCTGGAGGTGCGGGACGGCGAATTCATCGTGCTGGTCGGCCCGTCCGGCTGCGGCAAGTCCACCCTGCTTCGCATGATCGCGGGCCTCGACACCGTGTCCTCCGGCGAGCTTCGCATCGGGGGCAAGCGCGCCAACGACCTGCCGCCGCAAAAGCGCAACATCGCCATGGTGTTTCAATCCTACGCGCTGTTTCCGCATATGAGCGTGCGCGACAACATCCTCTACGGGCCGAAGGTACGCGGCGACGAGCCGGCCAAGACGGAGAGCCGGCTGAAAAAGGCCGCCGACATTCTCAATCTCGGCCCCTATCTCGACCGTAAGCCGGCCCAGCTTTCGGGCGGCCAGCGCCAGCGCGTCGCCATGGGTCGCGCCATCATGCGCGAGCCCGACCTTTTCCTGTTCGACGAGCCGCTCTCCAATCTCGACGCCAAGCTGCGGATGCAGATGCGCACCGAGATCAAGGCCCTGCATCAAACGCTCGGCTCCACCATCGTCTATGTCACGCATGATCAGATCGAGGCCATGACCATGGCGGATCGGATCGTGGTGATGAACGCGGGCCGGATCGAGCAGGTCGGCGCGCCGCTGGAGCTTTACGACCGGCCCGCCAACATCTTCGTCGCCGGCTTTCTCGGCTCGCCGCCCATGAACCTCCTGCCCGCGCGGCGGGGCGGTGACGGGGTGCTGGCGCTGGCCGACATGGCCTTCGGCACAGGCGGACCTGCCCTGCCCCTCGTGGCCCCGGCCACCGAGGGCACCGACTTCCTCGTCGGCATCCGGCCGGAGCGTTTCCGACGCGCCGGAGACGGCGGCCTGCCGCTGAAGGTCGGCGTGGTGGAGCCGACCGGGGCGGAAACCCATGTCTATGGCACGATCGGCGAAACGGCCGTGCGCGTCGTCCTGTCCGAGCGCGTGGTGGCGCAGCCGGGCGAAATCCTGCCGCTCGCCGTCGCGCCGGATGACTGCCATCTCTTCGAAGCCTCCAGCGGGCGTCGCGTGGAACGGGCGCTCGCCGCGTGAGGCCACGTGAAGGCGCGCGGGAGCCATCACCGGCCCCGAGTGCGAGCGCCCATGCGCCCGGCTTCGACATCATCGCCCGGCTGCGCGCGATGACGGAAAGCGGCACCAAGACGGAGCGTCGGCTGGCCGCCTTCGTCCTCACCAACACGCGCCTCGCCTCGACAGGCTCCATCGCCGAGATCGCCGAGCGCTGCGGCACGTCGGAGCCGACGGTCACACGCTTTGCCCGCGCGCTCGGCTGCCGGGGAACGGCCGATTTCAAGTTCCGGCTGGCGCAAGCGCTGGCCGTCGGCGGCCTCTATCTCGACGCCGACACGAGCCCGCCGCAGGGCGAGCCCGGCCATGCGGCCGATGCGGTCTATGAGGGGGCTTCGGCCGCCCTCTCGCGCATCCGCGCCTCCCTTGATCGGGACATGGTGGCGCGCATGGCGCTGCGCCTTGCCAATAGCCGGCGCATCCTGGCTCTCGGCTCGGGCGGCACCTCCTCCATGCTGGCCAAGGAACTGGAAAACCGCCTGTTCCGGCTGGGGCTCGACATCCGGGCCGAGGCGGACGGGCAGATGCAGCGGATGCTGGCCAGCGTCGCCGGCCCCGGCACGGCGGTTCTGGCGCTCTCGGTCTCTGGACATGGGCGCAGCATCGTGGAAGCCAGCGCCATCGCGCGCTCCTATGGCGCGGAGATCCTCGCCATCACCGCCCCCGGCTCGCCGCTGGCGCGCGGCTGCGACATGCTCTTGCCCTTCGAGAATGTCGAGGACGGCAATCTCTACAAGCCGAGCTCCAGCCGCTACGCGCTTCTGGCGCTGGTGGACATCCTCGCCCTTTCCACCGCCGAGGCGATCGGCCCCCGCATGTTCGAAGGGCTGCGGCGCATCCGTCAGAACCTCAACGCCCATGCCGCGCCCGATCCGGCGCTGCCGATCGGAGACTGATCTCCATGCCGCCCGTGTCCTCGTGAAGACGCGCAGCCGCCTTCGCGGACGCCCCCATCTGACAAGGAACCTTGATGCTTCCGACCGAGAACCCCTTTCCGCCCGGCGATGCCGACCGCCACACGCTCTGGCAGATGCTGGTGGAGCGGGACATCGACGCGTTTTTGGCCGCCGACTGGTCCCTGGTGGATGGCGATTTCGCGCATGACCGCTTCTTCGGCCTCCATGCGCACAAGTCCGAAATTCCCGATTCCTGGCGTCTCGCCTTTCCGACGCTGGAATCCTACCGCGACGAGTGGTTGCGCCAAGCCGAGGCCGCCAAGCTCATCCGCTATGCCGAGCCCGTGCGCGAGGCCTTGTTCCGCGCCACGAACCTGCGCGACATCGACATTTCGGGCGACCGGGCCGTGGCGCACAAGAAGTTCGACGGCACTTTGGCGCTGGAAGGCGGCGGCGTCGAGGTCCTCAGCTGGCAGACGCTCTATTTCGCGAGTCGCATCAATGGTCAGTGGAAGCTGACGGGCTTCGTCGGCTACATGCCCTTCCCGCTCGGGCGCGCTCGCACCGCATGAAGCAAGGGGCGGCGCGAAAGCCGCCCTGCGTCTTGTCAGGGCTGGCCGCCGCCACCGGCCAAGCCATCGAAATTACGGGGTCGCGACGCTCGATTCCCGCGAAGCCAGAAGGCACGGAACGGCCAGCGAGCGCGGCCAGTTCGTCGGTGCGACTTCATCGAACGGTGCGAGACGCCTGCGCGGCCGAGGGATGAGACACCGTTCACCACAGGCGGGGCGCGACGCGGCTCGGCCTTTCGCATTCACAAGGCAATCCGCGCCTTCCGTTGCTCGGCCAGCGCGCCAACGGCTGCGGCTTCCACACCGCGCTCTTTGATCACGGCTTCGCGAGGCGCACTGCGAAGGGTCGGCAGACATTGCCGCGAGCGCGCGGCGCCTTACCCTTTGAAAACACTGAGCCCCGCCCCTCTTGGCGAAGTGATCCCTCGAAGGCCGGACCATCCGACGTGACCATTCCCTATTGCGGCGCGCCGCCCGCGCCAGCCGATCTCCTATCGACCTGGAATCTCGACCCCATCGTTCTGGCGCTTCTGACCGCAGCGCTCCTCGGCGGCGAATGGCGATTGCGCGGGCGCTCCGGTTCCGCCCGTCTCTGGCATCGGCTGGCGATCGCCTCGCTGTTTCTCGCCTTCGTCTCCCCGCTCTGCGCGCTGTCCTCCGCGCTGTTCTCGGTGCGGGTCGCCCATCACCTCCTGCTCATCTCGCTGGCCGCCCCGCTCCTGGCGCTCGCCTGGCCGCAAAGGCGGGCCTTTCCGCTGGCCGGCCTTTCCGTGCTGGCGCTGGTCCATGTCGTGCTGGTCTGGCTCTGGCATGCGCCCGCGCCCTATGCGCTCGCGCTGAGCCATGACGCGGTCTACTGGCTGATGGAACTCTCGCTGCTCGGCTCGGCCGTGGTGCTCTGGCGCGGGTTGCTGGCGCCCGGCGCGCCGTTGATGCGGGTTCTCCTGATCCATCTCGGCATCGTCGCGCAGATGGGCCTTCTCGGCGCGCTCATCACTTTCGCGCCCGACCCGCTTTACGCCCCGCATTTCCTGTCGACCCTGCCCTATGGCCTTTCGACGCTGGAGGACCAGCAATTGGCCGGGCTCCTGATGTGGGTACCCGCCAACCTGCCCTATCTCCTCGCCGCGCTTCTGGCGCTCGCCACGCACTTAAGGACCGAGGAGCGCGCGGCGTGATCCTCGTCTGGACCAAGAGCCTTCATATCGCTGCGCTGGTGATCTGGTGCGGCGGGCTGCTGCTTCTGCCCGTCCTGATGAACCAGCGCGAGGCAGCGGGCCACGGGCCGCCCCTTCATCGGCTCCACGCCTTCACGCGATTTGCCTATATCGTCGTGATCTCGCCAGCGGCCTTTCTCGCCATCGCGTCGGGCACGGCGCTGATCCTCCTGCGCGAGGTCTTCACCGCCTGGTTCGCGCTGAAGCTTCTGTTCGTCGGCGTGCTCACCGGGCTTCATGTCTGGACGGGTCTGGTGATCCTCTCCCTGTTCGAGGACGAGAAGCACTTTCGGGCCTGGCGCATGGTGTCCGCGCTTTTCGTCCTGTCGGTGACGTTGCTCGCCATTCTCTGGCTGGTGCTCGCAAAGCCCGCTGTCGATCTCGCCCTCGTGCCCGACCTGTTTCATCGGCCGGGTGCGCTGGGCGAATTCGGGCGCGGTCTCATTCGTCGTCTGACACCATGATGCCGACGCCATGATGCAGGATCAGCTTGCCCCCATGCCAGCCCGCCAAACCGGTCAGCGCGCCGCCGAGAACCGAGAGGAACAGGCCGAGCGGCAGAACGGCGTCCGGCTGCGTCAACCTGAGACCCCAGTTCATGCCCATCACGGAAATCAGTGTCATGGCCGCGATGGCGTGGGTCCAGCTGGCCGCCCGCGCGCGGATGCCGGGCACGAAGATCAGCTCCATCGTGCCGACCAGCCCGGCGCCGATGCCCGTCAGAAAGGCGAAACCCGCCGCCCAGAGGCCGCAGCGAACCCAGAACGGATCGGCCGACCACCAGTAGAACACGTCGCTGCCGAGCGTCGCGATGGCGAGCGCGATCGGAAAATGCACGGCCATGGCGTGAACCGGATGGCCCGCCACCGCGATGGCCGACGAAATATCCTTTTCCGCCACCTTGCGGATAACGGGGCTGACGCCGGATCGGGTGGAGGAACTGGCCTCAGACATGTCTCTTCCTTGGTGCTGCCTCTGCCGGCACGCTTGATCGCGCCCCTCACCCTTTCACTTGGGCTCTCGGGCTGCGCCGGCAAGCTCTCCATTCTCGATCCGGCCGGGCCGGCCGCGCAGTCCACCGCGACGCTCTGGTGGGTCATGCTTTCGGGGGCGAGTGCCATTCTCGCTCTCGTGCTGGCGCTCGTCGCCTTCGCCTTCCTGAGGCCCGGCTGGGGCCGAGACATTCCACCCAAGCGCTGGCTCGTCTGGGGCGGGCTCGCCTTTCCCGGCGTCGTCCTCACCGCGCTTCTCGTCTTCGCGCTCGCGACAGGGGAGCGGCTTTTGGCCCATCCCGGCGCGCCCGGCCTCGTGCGAGTCGAGGCCCGGCCGTATCAATGGCGCTGGGAGTTCCGCTATCCCGGCCGCGAGGGCGCGACGGAGACCATCCTGCATGTTCCGGCCGGCCAGCCGATCGACGTCGCGGTCATCGGCACGGACGTGATCCACGCCTTCTGGGTGCCGCGTCTGGGCGGCAAGATCGACGCCATTCCCGGCCATGTGAACGTGATCCGGCTCCAGGCCGACCGGCCGGGCACCTATGGCGGCGTCTGCGCCGAGTTCTGCGGCACGGGCCACCAGGAGATGAGCTTTTCGGTGATCGCTCATCCACCCGAAAATTTCGAGGCGGCGCTCGATCAGGCGCTCGCTGCGGCCCCCGCCCCCTCCCTCTCGCAGGAGCCCGCGCCTTGAGCGAGACCCCGACG